>CAYNZF010000035.1:0-14195 GCA_964401615.1 uncultured Oscillospiraceae bacterium | reverse complement strand
CGGGGGCCAAATCGATTGCCCTGGTGAAAGCCGGCTTGAATGAAAGCGAAATTCGCTCACACTTTCACGATTTTAAGGGCGACTTGATCGTTTTGCCTGCTCAAACGACTACTTCGATCCGCAATGTTTATCATGACGTCACACATGAAACCCGCAGGAGTTATGGAATTGCTAAAACAGATCCTTTCGAGCTGGAAGACTTGTCCGGGATTGACGCCGAAATTTTTCATTTGGGCGGATTGATGTACGGAGATTTTAGTGCTTCATTCATCCGTGAGATTCCCAAAAAAGGCAAACTGGCCGTTGATGCCCAATGCTTATTGCGTCACGCAGATCTGGATTCCGGTGACATGTATTTTGAAGACTGGTCGGATAAGCTTGAATTACTGCCCTACATGGATTATTTCAAAGTCGATGCCAAGGAAGCTGAAATACTGACCGGTTCAAGTGACCGTGAAGTCGCAGCGAGGAAATTGCATGAATGGGGTGCAAAAGAAGTATTTATCTCGTACCATAAAGAAATGACTGTGTTTGATGGACATCATCTCTATACTTGTTCTTACAAACCCAAATCTACTGCAGGTCGAACAGGACGCGGAGATACCGTGTTCGCATCCTATTTGGCCAGACGCTTAAAGTCCAATATCGCGGACAGTCTGCTTTTTGCCACCGGTCTGATTACTCTGAAAATTCCAGTAAGAGGTCCATTTCGCGGAACGGCAGAAGATGTTCTTAATTTGATTAGGACAGAAAACATGCATGTGGTTGAAGAAAATATTAAAGCATAAAAATTCAGCTCATTTTTTTAGCACTGCGATTGCTGCTCTTCTTGTTTTAATCGCAGTTTTTGCTTGCCTCTTTCTCTATAAAATGTTAACTCCGATCACTCAAGCCGGCGAGAAGATAAACGCGGCTCGAGTCATCGGTCTTGTCGTGACCCCTTCCGAAGATGATTGGAAATTAGAGCAATTCGAAAAAATCAAAACAGCCGTGGCTCAGCACAACGATGAGCTGATGGTACTCGAATCGACGCGCACGCAAGCTTCACAAATTGAGCAGATCAGGGCTTTGATCGTTTATCAGGTCGATCTGATTGTCTTCTCCCCTCTCGTCGAAAAAGGCTGGTCGCATGTGCTTAGTGAAGCAGAACAGGCGGGTATCGAAATTATCGCGGTCGATCAGGCTATTCGTATCAAAGATTTCGAAGAACGTTGTCATAACGTCAGTTTCGATTATGAACAAGGGGCGGCCAAGTTGATTCGTCAGCTGGAAGAAGATGATATTTTGGAGATTGAAATTCTCGAATTGGTTGGTCCGGTGAATGCGTTTATAACAAGAGAATTATCACGGGGTTATCGTAAAGAACTTGACTCGCTGGAAATTCCCATCCGCTACAGTTATTGCGCCGAAAGCCTCTCATCCTATGCGGAAGAAATCACCGGCGGTGCTTTGGTTTACAATGATGCGATAGGGCTTGTGCTGGCTCAAAACGATGCTATGGCGATGGGTGCTGCCACAGCCCTGAAAAAGCACAAACTGGAAAGCGGCAGCCATTTGGACGGAAGTACAATTTTAACTTCTGTTGGCGGCGGTAAGCAGATCACCCGGCTTTATGAAGAAGGGCTGGTCGACTATTACCTGGAGGCGGACAATCAAAAACTGGTCGACGAGATGTACGAGGTGATTCAGCGATTGAGTCAAAATACTGAACACGACCCTATTAGCATACTTGTCCCCATGACCTTGCATGGGCCGGCAGAACGATGCTCAGACCCTTTGCCGGAGGTTCATCATGACGCATCAAAATAAAAATTCCGATCCAATCGATCGCCTTGCTTTTAAACCGGCCGAAAACAAGAAAAATTCAAATGAGCACAGCATGGCTTCAACGCTGCGCAGGCATGCTGTCGTTCTGGCCTTGATTTTGACTGTGCCGCTTTTATTTATGCTTTTTGCCATCCGTCTTACTTTACAAAACTATGATCGAGTCATATCTAACGTCGATGGTGCGCGACAACTGAAGAACAGCTATGTTGAAAAGCTGGATCAGGAAATCTGGCTGATCGTCTCAGGCCGAAAAACTCCCGAAGAGGGTATCCAGCACGAACTTATTTCTGATGCACGGACACAAATCGCTTCCCTGCTCGCTGTGTCCACAGATCAGTCAAAACAATATTTGACTGCTGCTGAAAGATCAATTTTATCTGCCGAACATTATGTCAATGAACTGGAACAACAGATTTTCGATGAAAAATCTGCCCGCACCAACACAAAACTTCATGAAGAGATCAGTTCCATATGCCTCTTGACCGGAGAGGTGCTGGACGACTACATCGAAGAAGGAAATCAACAGATCGCGGATTGGAACAGGCGCATTCAGCGAGCATTCATCTACCTGATTGTCATGATCCTTTTGTTAATTATTACAGCGGCATTGATGACGGCCAGCATCTCACGCAAAATGGCCAAGGACATGCAGGACCCGATTCTCGAACTGGAAAACTTTGCCGGCCAGATTGCAAACGGTTCGCTTGAAACAAGGGTCGTTGAACCACAGCTGCTCGAATTGAAACCCCTGTCGCGTGATTTGAACGCCATGGCTGTGAAATTGAATTATTATTTCGAGGACAAACTTAACGCTGAAACCAATATGCGAAAAGCTGAATTAAAGGCCTTACAAGCCCAAATTCAGCCCCATTTCATATACAACACCCTCGGTACGATCGTCTGGCTGGCAGAGCAGGAACGCTATCAGGATGTTATTGACATGACCATGGCTTTCACCAAGTTTCTGCGCTTGAGTCTTTCAGGCGGTGAAGAAATCATCACCGTGGAAGTCGAAGTCGAACACGTGAAAAGCTATCTTGAAATTCAACGTTTTCGATACGGAAAAAAAATCACTTACGACATTTCGATCGATCCCGAAATCCTTCAGTTACCAATTCTGAAATTCACCCTGCAGCCCCTGGTTGAAAACGCCATTTATCACGGAATAAAAGGTAAACGCTACGGACAGGGAAACATTTCGATCAGCGGTATACTCCAGGGTGAGCAAGTTATTTTCAGTGTGAAAGATACCGGTCAGGGGATCGATCCTGAACGACTGCTGGATCTGCGGGAACGTCTGGCAAAAGTGACCCGGGACCAAACCGCATACGCTTCACAATACAGCACCAGCACGGACAAGGGCGGTTATGGTTTGATCAACGTCGCTTCTCGGCTTTGGCTCTACTACGGTTGTAAATTGGAAATTGATGGAAAGCCCGGTGAAGGAGCTCTGGTTTCTTTTGCCTATAATAGAAAAGATTCGTTACAATACAAACACCTGCCCTCACCTTCCGAAAGAATCACGGCAACTTGACCGAGCGATGAGGTGAACAATGGAAGTGCACAAAGGATTACTATGCTGAGAATTTTTGTGGTCGATGATGAAGACATGATAAGAGAAGGCATCCGCAACGCCCTGGACGTCAATACCTCCATGTATCACTTGATGGGCGAGGCCCCTGATGGTGAAATGGCTCTCCCACAGCTGCAGGAATTGAAACCGGATGTTTTAATTACTGATATACGCATGCCCTTTATGGACGGGCTGGAGCTTTGTCAGCAGGTGCGCCGCACGATGCCATGGATGAGAATCATTATTTTATCCGGGCATGATGAATTCTCGTATGCTCAGCAAGCAATAAGCCTCGGTGTCAATGATTATCTACTGAAGCCGATAACAGGCCAGCAACTCATCGAAACACTAAACAAAGTCGCGGTCGATATCGAACGTGAGAAAAACGACTTGCTGAAATTTCAAAACGATTCTCCTGATCCTGATAAAAAGCATATCTTGATCGAACATTTTCTGAATCAGCTTTTGAGCGGTGGACTGAGCGTGTCCGAAGCTCAGACACGTGCAGCGGAATTGCAGATTTCATTGACCGCTTTTCGTGAATTTATTGTAGCCTATACCGATCTCAGTCACTTCACGCGTTTGGAGCAGCGCCAGATCCTGAAACTCGCGCATGAAAATCTCGACAAATATCCGGATCTGCTCATTTTTTCGCGTGAAGGCCATCGTTTGGTTTTTTTGGCCGGCGCGGCAGAGATCGATCAGGTCATCAATCACATGTACGGGGCGATGCAGGCCTTTTTACATGAAATGTCCTTGTATCTTGACTTGCAGTCCCCAATAGGTATAGGAATGTCAGTGCAGAGATTGAGTGAGCTGCCCTCTGCCTGGCAATCCGCCAAAATTGCTTTCGCAAATCATACGGATTTGCGCAGCGGGACAATTTACAGTCTGGGACATGAGCATGGCAAAACGGATTCACAAAACAACGATTGGGACAGTCTGGCACAATCGGGCATTGATTTTTCTACTGAACATGGTTTGACCGATGTACTGGGTTACATTGAAACAGCCAATCGCGACCAATTCATCGACAAGTACTTCCGTACCGGTAACGATCAAGAGGTACAGAGTATTCTCTACCGCTATTATCTGACCATGAACCTCACCATGACGATCGGAAAATTGCTGGCCAAGATGGGCCATGATTTGAAAGCACATGTCGAATATGCCGATCAAGCCGATCAGATTTTTAAAAGATCCGAAAGCCTCGAGTCCAGTAAAGATCTGGCACGTGAGTTGATTGACTTGTATGTCATTTTGCGCCGTCAAGGTCAGTACCGCTACAACAAAGAGATCAGTGAGGCCAGAACTTTTATTCAAGAAAATTTTTCTAACGTTGAATTAAGCTTGCAGGATGTCGCGCAGCATGTTGGTTACAGCCCCAATCACTTTTCGACGATTTTTTCTCAAGAAACGGGGGAAACTTTTGTTGGCTACTTAACACGGATTCGCCTCGAAAATGCTTGCAGTCAACTCAGCAAAACAGAGCTCAAACTCCGGGAGATTGCTGAAAGCTCGGGTTACAGCGAAGCGCATTATTTCAGTTATTTATTCAAGAAGCATTACGGTATGCCCCCCAGCGAGTATCGTGCGCAATTTATTTACGGTAATAAATCTTAACTCGCATAGATAAGCGTCCGGAGAGCTAATTTTTTTCGTAATCCTCTGTATAGTTGATTTTCATGTGAACTTTTATAGTATGTTTATTAAGACCTTTACATTAGAAAAGGAGAACACAATGAAAAGGAAAATCGTCATACGCACATTAAGTTTACTCCTCACATCATCAATGCTTTTTTTGGCTTCATGTCAGACAAAGACCACTGATGCGCCGAGTGAAACAACAAAAGCCGCAGCAGGCGAGACCGAGGCTGAAACAAAACCCAGCGAAACAACTGCTGCTCCTTCAGGAAGTAAAGAATTGACCCTATACACCGCCATGCCTGAAGATGAAATACCCGTCTATTTCAATTCATTTGAAAAAGACACCGGCATAAAGGTCAACTATGTACGTTTGTCTGCAGGAGAAATGGTCACACGTGTCGAAGCAGAAAAAGCGAACCCCAATGCATCGATGATGTTCGGCGGGTCTTCCGATACCTACATCGCGGCCGCTAAAAACAGCCTGCTGACGCCTTATCAAAGTGCAGAAATTGCCAATATTCCCGATCAATATAAAGACAAAGAAGGAAATTGGAACCCCATTTATGTTGGCGCAATTTCCTTTGCCTGCAATAGTGACTGGTTTAAAGAAAACAATCTGGAATACCCAAAATCATGGGATGATTTATTGAAGCCTGAGTTTAAAGATCAAATTTCCATGGCCCATCCATCCACTTCCGGCACAAGCTATACTGTTTTATCCACCCTGGTTCAATTGAAGGGCGAAGATGAAGCCTTCAAATATCTGGAACAGTTGAATGACAATGTTCGTCAATACACAAAGGCCGGATCCGCACCTCCGATGGAAGTCGGGCTCGGTGAAGCAGCCATTGCCATAACCTTCTCACACGACGCCATGAAGCCCGCAGTTGAGGGATATCCCGTAGAAGTGGTCTTCCCTGATGATGGCACCGGTTTCGAAGTTGGCGCTGCGGCATTGATCGCTAATGGACCTGCTGATGAAGTTGAGAACGCTAAACTGTTCATCGATTGGCTGATGTCCGAACGTGGGCAGGAATGCTACATCGAATCAAAAAGCAATCGCCTGCCCGTCAACACCAACGCCAAAGTCACTGAAGGGCTTATCTCTCTCAACGACCTCAACGTTATCGAATATGACGCAGTCTGGGCCGGTCAGAATCGCGAACGTCTGATTGAAAGATTCAAAGAAGAAATCGACAGTGCCAACGCTTTAAAACAGTAATCGAGCCACTTCTTTCCAAACTGAAAATTTTGGACTATCACTTAGATCAAGAAACCTAATTGGTGAAGCGCCGTCGTTCAAGATGGCGCTTTCCCACAAATCGGGGAGTTTTTATGAAATTATTTCAAAACCCGGAGCGGGCAGAGGACCAGCTGCCTTTGGCAAAGCAAATAAAAACAAGTCATTTTCGCATGTTATTGAAGCAGCCCTTGCTTTTGACATTGATCATCTCCATTTTCGCAGCCTTGCTCCTCTTCGTATTTTTGCCGATCTTCAATGTACTAAAGCTTAGTTTGACAAATCCCGAAGGCGCCTTTTCCCTGGATGGATTTCGAAAAGTTTTATTGGATGGCGGCCACCGAATCACTTTTTTCAACAGCCTGAAATTAGGCGCAGTTGTGGCGGTGATCGCGACATTTTTGGGCTATGTTTTTGCCTTTGCCATGACTCGTACGGAGATGAAAGGAAAAAAGTTTTTTAATTTCATCGCCACTTTGCCCATCATTTCTCCGCCCTTCGTTTTATCGCTGTCGCTGATCTTTCTCTTCGGACGACAAGGTTTGATTACGAAAGGCCTGCTCGGCATCAACAGTTTCGATGTTTACGGCTTCAGAAGCCTGGTGCTGATCCAATCCATTTCCTTTTTTCCTATAGCTTACATGACCTTGACCGGTATTCTTCAAGCCATCGATGATTCAGTCGAAGATGCAGCTTTCAATCTCGGTGCTTCGCGTGGCTATCTTTTCAGGACAGTCATTCTTCCACTCTCCATGCCGGGCATTCTCAGTTCCCTGCTGCTGGTTTTCATTCAGTCTATGGAAGATTTTTCAAACCCGGCAGTAATCGGCGGCAGCTATTCTACGCTAGCGGTCGAGGCCTACCGCATTATCACCGGAATGTACGATATGCGCGGCGGATCGATTCTGGCCATTACCTTGCTTATGCCTACCCTGATCGCGTTTATCCTTCAAAAATACTGGGTCGGAAAAAAGAGTTTTGTGACTGTTTCCGGCAAGCCCACTCAAAAACGCCGGAAAATCCATGAGCCGCATATTCTTGTGCCCCTGACTATCTTCTGCTCTGCCATTGCTGGAATTATTATTCTGCTCTACGGCACGGTCTTGGGCGGGGCTTTTGTCAAAACATGGGGTATCAACTATACATTGACACTTGATCATTTCCGCTACGTCATTTCTCTTGGCTGGGACCCGCTGATGAATTCGATCAAGCTGGCGCTCGCATCAGCACCCATTGCCGGTGTGCTTGGCATGATCATCGCCTATTTGACCGTTCGCAAGACATTCCCGGGCAAAAGGCTGATGAGCTTCGGTTCCGTGTTGATGTTCGCAATTCCCGGTACAGTACTGGGTATCGGCTACATATTCACCTTCAACACACCGCCGATTGTTTTGACCGGCACTGCTGCAATTTTGATCATTGCCTTTACCTTTAGAAATATCCCTGTCGCCATTGAGTCGGGTTCGACCACCTTGTTACAAATCGACCGTTCAATCGAAGAAGCTTCGACCATCCTGGGGGCAGGCAGCGGTACCACATTCAGACGCATCACTTTGCCACTCCTGCAACAGGCGTTCTTCTCGGGCCTGGTCTACGCATTCGTGAGATCAATGACCGCGGTCAGTTCGATCATATTCCTGGTCTCGCCTAAATGGAGTCTGGCCACCTCGCGGGTATTCGCCTTATTCGAATCAAGCAAATATTCAGACGCCGCAGCCTATATAACGATAATGATCGTGGTTATCGTCGCGTTCATCGGTCTGATTCGTTTCATTGTCGATTTTCTTTTGTCAGCTCGGTCTCGTCAGCAACGACATTTCAAACGCGAACAAAGAGCTCAAAATAAAGCTAAAAACCAAGCATAAACCAGTCTGGGAGGAAATATGGATAGCAAATTACTCAATGAATTTAGAAGAGAAGCCAGCGGTGTCCGACTCGAAAAAGTGCGCAAGGTCTTCCCTTCGGCATCAGGACAAGGGGAAGTTGTCGCGGTCAATGACATCGATCTGACGATCGAAGCCGGTGAGATGGTGACATTGCTCGGTCCCTCCGGTTGTGGCAAAACCACCACCCTGCGCATCGTATCCGGTTTTGAAATGGCGAATTCGGGTTCGGTTTTCATCGGTAAACGCAATGTCGCGAATATCCCGCCCAACAAGCGAGACATCTCCATGGTGTTTCAGACCTATGCCCTCTTTCCACATCTCACCATTTACGAAAATGTGGCTTATGGCTTGAGGGTGAAAAAATTGCCTGCCTCGGAGATTCACGCACGAACTCAAAAAGCAATTAATTTGATGCAGCTGGATTCGATGGAAAAACGCTTCCCAAACCAATTATCGGGTGGGCAACAGCAGCGTGTCGCGCTTTCACGAGCCATAGTCATTGAACCGAAGGTTTTATTGTTCGATGAACCCCTGTCAAATCTTGACGCCAAATTGCGCGAACAAATGCGTGACGAGTTGCGTCTTTTGCAGCAAAGGCTTGGGATCACGAGTCTCTACGTAACGCACGACCAGGCAGAGGCAATGGCGATATCCGATAAGGTCGTCATCATGAAAGACGGCATAATCATGCAAATGGGTTCACCCCAGGCGGTTTACGAACGTCCCGAAAATCGTTTTGTAGCGAATTTTATCGGAAAATCCAATTTCATCGAAGGAAAGTTGATTGAAAAGAATGCAGATGGCGCTGTCGTCGAAATTTTCGACTACAAAATTCTCCTGCCCTCACCCGGTAAAATGACCGGACTGAACATCGGTGACCCCTGCGTCCTGAGCGTTCGCCCGGAATCGGTCTCATTCTCTGCTGAGCGCGGTGATTTACCGGTGGTCGTTTACAACAGTATTTATTATGGGGACCGCATAGAATATCACGTCGAACTGAAAGACCAGAAACTGGTTTTTGAAGATTTTAAACCACAGGACAAGCCTCGTTTTGCAATAGGTGACACCATTTATCTAAATCTTGATAAGTCCGCGATTTCGGTCCTGGCGTGACGGGAGAACAAGATGGACAATAAAATCTGGCCTCAAGAATTACCTGCTCCCATCAGCGATGCGAATCCGTCTTTGCCGGGATTTTCATTCAAAGAACGAACATTTTTGGGTAAGCTGGTCAATCCCCTGGGCCAGCTCGAAGTCATGAAACAAACAAAGCTGTTCGATCGAGTTATCGAAAGGCAAAACGCAGCCAAAACTGACGCCAAGCCAAATCTGACTGTGGCCGTCTTCAACATGGAACGCGGTCAAACGCTGCCTGAAACGCTCCTGTTCGCTAAATCGCAGCCCATGTTTGAAAACTTTGATGTCATCCTCGCCAACGAGCTGGATGATGGCTGTGCACGCAGCTACAATTGCGACGTATCCGCGACTTTCGCAAAAACACTGGGACTGAACGACGCTTTCGGGCTTGAGTTCATTGAATTGGTCAACTCGGAAGATCTTAAAGGTTTTCACGGGAACAGCATCTTTAGCCGCTTGCCGATCAAAGCGAGCAAAGTCGTACGCCTGCCCGAAGAATACAACTGGTTCAACGATGCCAAACAGCATCGCGTCGGAGGTCGTTTGGCCATTCTCGCGACCATTGAGACTCCGCTGGGCGAAATCACCGTAGTGAGTACGCATTTTGAAAATCGCACCGATTCAGAAGGCCGCGGTCGACAAATGCAGGTACTGTTGGATGAAATCGAAAGCTTTTCTCCTGAGCACTCCCCTGTCATCCTCGGTGGCGACTTTAACACGAATGGCTATGATGGACGTGATTATTCCGCAGCGGCCAAGATGCTGCAGCTGCAAAAAAACGGGGCCAGTTTGCAAAGCTTTTATGAAAAAGAGCTCGTGTTTTCACTGGTGGACAAATATGGGTATCAATGGCGTGAGGCATCTGAGCCGGAGTGGCCGACGAGGCGGGCTCATTTTTCCGAGGAAGTCTACGACGACAAGAGCAGCGAAACGCTGGTTCTTCATATCGATTGGCTTTTCTCAAGACATCTCAAAATCGTGGACTTTGGCATGATTTCAACCGTGCTTCCAAACCAAAATCCGGGTCAGACCAAAGAATTATCCGATCACAACATCATTTGGGCGACATACGCGCTAAAATAGTGTTGACGGTGCATTTCGCTGCCGTCAGGCTTCAAAGACGGAGGAAATTCATATGGATCTGGCCAAAGACCTAAGTTTCAGACGGGACGATACCTGGTTTCGCTTCCGTGCCTGCGCGATTATTTTGCATGAGGGCAAAGTACTGATGGCCACCAGTGACAAAATCGGCTACTTCTACAGCATCGGCGGCGGCGTGCAGCACAATGAAAGCACCGCAGACGCAGTCAAGCGAGAGGTCTTCGAAGAGTGCGGCGTGAACATGGAGATCGATCGCCTCTTATTTATCAACGAAAACTTTTTCGACGGTCTGGAATTCGTTTTTGGCGAAACATTGCACTGCCATGAGCTGGCCTTCTACTATCTCATGAAGTACGATCCCGCCGCTCCCCCGGACTTGACAGAAACAGTCACCGAAGATGGTTCCCTTGAGCACCTCGCCTGGATCTCTTTGGATGAATATGAAAGCATTGAAGCTTATCCGAAGTTTCTGGCGCGTCAACTCAAGGACATCAAACCCTGCATTGAGCACATCCTGAGCAGGGCCTGAGCGGCCTTCAACCAAGAAATGCTCGCACGCAATCGCGCAAGCGGCAAAACGGACCGGTGAATTGCCCCGATCCGTTTTGCCTTCTAAATGATCAGCTCTTAATGTGTTTAAAAATAAAATTACATGCTTTTGTAAAAACGCAAGTTGTTCGCTTCGATTTCCTCAAATGAGGGCATCCGGAAATATTTCTGATGCTCCGCATCCATCAGCATGATTCCACCTTTTATCAAGCGAAATGACTGCTTGGTCAAGGAGCCGTCCAGCGTCAAACCTTTGGCGTACTTTTGTGGTCTGCTGCGCAGATCCCTGATCGCGTCGCGCAGTTTTGAGGGATGAATCCCTTCAATCGGCGGAGGGGCAAAAGGATTCGCCTCAAAGCCGCTCAGGAAGCCATCCACATCCAGGTTCAGTTCCACATATAAAAGTCGCGGCACTTTGAGAAACTCATTTTCAAGCGTGAACCAGCGGCCAAATTCGAGCACATTGTAGGTCGATAACGTGATCATCGATAAAGGCGCAATTTCGGAAAAAATATGCAGATCGCTTTCTTTCGCAAGCGGCGTGTATTCACCCGGAATGAGCGGGTAAAAGCTGCCGTCCGGATTGACCAGATACAATGTCTTGACGGCCTCAACTTCAATGTGTTCCAGAACGCGGTAACTCGAGACATACTTCGAAGCCTTGGGTCTTCCGTCTTCATGTGGTTTCATGCGTTCAAGTGCTTCATCGATTTTAAAATAAGAATTGCGGTAATTGATATCAATCTCAGCGAAAATCAACTTGCCGGAGTGAAAGCTCGTCGAACCGTAACAGTAGCGATAGACGAAATCTTTCGGGTCCAGATGTGACAGCACCAAGGCTTCCAGCGGATAGCAGACCATATAAAGATGGGCTGTGTATTGATTTGTCATATTTACCTCCCAAAAGTCTGGAGCATCGGCGCGATCACCAAAGCCACCATAGAAATAAGTTTGATCAAAATATTGAGGGCAGGACCGGCTGTATCTTTAAAGGGGTCTCCCACCGTGTCGCCCACGACTGCCGCGTTGTATGCTTCCGTGTTACGATTGCCGCTCTCGTCCGCCTCAGCCATTTTTTTGGCGTTATCCCATGCACCACCGGAGTTAGACATAAAAATCGCCAGGGCGACACCTGTGATTGTAACACCTACCAGCAATCCCATTAAAGCCTCACTGCCACCGATAAATCCAACGAGGACAGGTGCTGCCAAAGCGAGCAAGCTTGGCAAAACCATTTCTTTCAAAGCGGACTTTGTGCTGATGTCTATACAGCGTCGATAGTCCGGAAGCTGCTCACCGGTCAATATTCCCGGAAACTCCATAAACTGGCGTCTGACTTCCGATATCATTTCGTGAGCCGCTTTGCCAACCGCGGACATTGCCAGGGCTGAAAACAAGAACGGAATCACTGAGCCAATCAGAATTCCGACCAAAACATTTACACTCGTCAGTTCGACAATCTTTAATCCGGCATATTCCTTGAAGGATGAAAAAAGAATGATGGCCGTCAATGCCGCGGAGCCGATTGCGAAACCTTTGCCGATTGCGGCGGTGGTATTTCCGACCGCATCCAGTTTGTCCGTGATTTCACGCACGGAATGCGGCAGTCCGGCCATCTGTGCCAGCCCCCCCGCATTGTCGGCAATCGGTCCATAGGCATCGACCGCCAGCTGAATACCCAAAGTCACCAACATACCTACTGCCGCTAAGCTGACGCCGTAAAGGCCTGCCATCAGGTAACTGCCCAGAATGCCTGCTGCAATGACGAGGACCGTAGGGAAGGCGCTTTGCATCCCTACACCGACACCTGTGATGACGGTCGTGGCAGAACCGGTCTCACAGGATTTCAAAATTGACAAAACCGGCTTCTTGTTTGTACCTGTAAAGTATTCTGTAATTTGACCAATGATGACGCCGATCGCCAAACCAATGATCGTCGCGCCGAACAATTGAAATTTTCCGATCCCCGCACCGAAAGTAGATTCT
Organism: uncultured Oscillospiraceae bacterium; assembly: GCA_964401615.1. Classification (GTDB taxonomy): domain Bacteria; phylum Bacillota; class Clostridia; order Saccharofermentanales; family Fastidiosipilaceae; genus JAXGQD01. The sequence goes on along the minus strand of CAYNZF010000035.1, from coordinate 1,249 downwards.
CCAACAAAAAAATGCAATAAGAGATAAACAAAAACCGTAGCCACGAGGGCCGCGATGAATGTACCGAGATTCAGGGCCTTTTGGGGATCCGATCCCGGCTTGGTGCGGACAAAAAGGGTACCGACAACGGAGGCGATTACACCGAATGAAGCAATCAGCAGGGGTAAAAACATTAATTTAATTTTCAAATCAAAGTCACCTGCCATCGCCAGACCAAGGATCATCGAACCTACGATCGAACCCACAAAGGACTCGAACAAGTCAGCGCCCATGCCTGCTACATCACCTACGTTGTCGCCGACGTTGTCAGCAATGGTCGCAGGGTTTCGGGGATCATCTTCAGGAATGCCTGCTTCGACTTTTCCCACGAGATCCGCGGCGACATCAGCCGCTTTGGTGAAAATTCCACCACCCACGCGGGAAAAAAGCGCTATGGACGAAGCACCAAGTGAAAAAGCCGTTCCAAGTGGCAGAACAATGCCCTTTAAAGTATCTTCTGTAAAGCCGAATGGTTTGATCGAAGCGAAAAGAACTAAAAAAAGTCCGACCAGAGATAAGCCCACAACCGTCATACCCATGACCCCGCCCCCTGCGAAGGCCACCTGCAGAGCCGCGTTCAAACCCTTGTCGTTAGCGGCTTGAGCGGTGCGGGCATTAGCCAGCGTCGCCACTTTCATGCCGATAAATCCCGCCGCGCCGGAGGTCAAGGCACCCAGCAGATAGGCAAGACTCTGTAGTTTCAGAGGTCCTTGATTCGCGAAAAACAGAAGAACTGCCACCAAAAGAATAAAGGGAGTCAGGACTATGTATTCCCGCTTCATGAAAGCCATTGCGCCTTCCGCGATATAGCCGCTGATTTTTTTCAGCGAACTGTTGCTCAACGCTTGTCGCAATATCCACCTCGATTTCGCAAGGGCAAAAACGAGCGCCAATATTCCGCACACAATGATGATGTACATCGCATTCTCCATGTGATTGCCATACCTCCGTCTGTTCAAATAATTTTTTACATTAAAAAGGAAATTACGCCGCTTTATGCGACAAGATTAATAATATTCTAGCATCTAATTCTAGAATAAAAATGTGATGGGTGTCATTCTTTTGTGATTGTGCGCAAATGTTTCTCTTTTGCCTGATATCAATATATCGAATCTGTCAAATTTAGCGGAATAATTCAGAAAGATTCTCCACTACTTAGGGGTTACTGTTAAACCCGAAAAGCACTGCAAATAGGGCATCTTGAGGCAAA
>CAYNZF010000034.1:5151-20473 GCA_964401615.1 uncultured Oscillospiraceae bacterium | reverse complement strand
ACTAATACCTGAAACTAGCGCGTCTGCCAATTCCGCCATTCCCGCGGTACTTGAGGATTTTAACTTAAAAAGAGACGCAATGCAAGCCCTGAAACGGATTAACTTGGCTGCTTTTGTAGAAAGTTCGGGAAATAAAGTTGTCCCGATTTCCATCGTACTATACTGCGAAGCAACAAAACTTTTTACTCAGCCAGAGGAGAAAATATGAAAAACGGTGTCATGCTCCAAGCATTTGAATGGAACACATACGGCGAAGGCCGCTTTTTTAAGGAAATTACCAAAAATGCTCACGCTTTGCGTGAAGCCGGGATCACAGCGGTGTGGCTGCCGCCTGTGACCAAGGGAACTTCAGACATGGATGTGGGCTATGGTCCCTACGACCTTTACGATTTGGGTGAGTTTGACCAGAAAGGCACGGTTCGCACCAAATACGGAAGTAAGGAAGAACTGTTGGCTGCGATAAAGGCCCTGCATGATGAAGGCCTGGAGGTATATGCAGATGCCGTATTGAATCACAAGGCCGCTGCCGATGAGAAGGAAGTGGTCCGGGCCGTGAAGGTGGACGATAACAATCGAAACAGTGATATTTCTGCAGTGATAGAAATCGAAGCGTGGACCAAGTTTGATTTTCCGGGTCGTGCGGACAAATATTCCGGGTTCAAATGGAACTGGACCCATTTTAGTGGGGTGAATGCAGACGCGCGTACAGGCGATCAAGGAATTTTTCGACTGGTCGGCGACAATAAAAAATGGTCCGAGCACGTGTCTTCCGAAAAGGGCAATTTCGATTATTTGATGTTTTCAGATGTTGATTTTGCCCATCCTGAAGTCCGGGAGGAATGTTTTAAGTGGGCGGATTGGTTTATTGAAACGACAGGCGTCGACGGTTTTCGACTGGATGCGGTCAAACATATCGATTCGGAGTTTATGTCGCAATTCATCAGTCATGTCAGAAAAAAAGCCGGCGCGGATTTCTACGCAGTGGGAGAGTATTGGCTGCATAATGACGCTGCGACCAATCACTATCTGTATAAAACGGATTATGATATGGACTTGTTTGACGTAGGTTTACATTATAATTTCCTACAGGCGGCAAGATCGGCAGAAAATTTTGATATGCGCAAGATCTTCAACAACAGTATCGTCAAGGAGCATCCGCAGCTTGCCGTGACATTTGTGGACAACCATGACAGCCAACCGGGCCAGGCCCTGGAATCGTGGATCGATGATTGGTTCAAACCAATGGCCTACGCGACTATTTTATTGAGAAAAGATGGCTATCCGTGTATTTTTGCCGGAGACTACTACGGCATTGAAGGAGACGAACACAATCGAGGTCACTTTGATTTTATCAATCAATTGATCAAACTCCGCCAAGAGTACGTCTTCGGTGATCAGCAGGATCTCTTTCAGGACGAACGCTGCATCGGCTGGATTTTACATGGAAATGATGAGCATCCGGGCAAAACGGTCGTCGGTCTCAATAGCGGCGCAGCCGCTGAACTGCATGTGGACATGGGAAGCGAGTGGGCGGGACGACAATTTTCCAGTCAATTGGATAAAAACATGCCGCCCGTGACCCTGGATGAGGCAGGAGGGGCTAATTTCCCCGTACCCGCCGGTGGACTTTCAATTTGGACCGAGTAAAGCACAATCATGTTTCGTGAATTGCTGTGAATTAAAGCTGTGAGCTACTTATTCAGAAGATCCAAAATACGCTTTTTATAGCCCAGAAATTCAGCGTGCAGGTAAAAATCCTGGCGTCGTTTGAACGCTTGATCAATGATGATTTCATGCGCGACATGCCCCGGATTGGCCGTCAAAATCAAGATGCGGTCCGAGAGCTTGATCGCCTCATCGACATCATGAGTGATAAACAAGGTCGTGAGCTGTAATTCATCCATGATACTCAAGTACCATTCGTGGACTTGCGCCTTCGTAATCGCGTCAAGGGCTGAAAAGGGCTCATCCAGCAAAGCGACATCCCTGGAAAACAAATAAGTGCGTAGAAACGCGGCCCGCTGGGCCATCCCGCCTGAAATTTGATGGGGGTATTTGTTTTCATATCCCGCCAAACCAAAGGAGGCGAAATAGGGTGCTGCTTGAGTGCGGGCGGTATTTTTATTCACCCCTTTAATGAAAAGAGGTAAGGCGACATTGTCCAGAATGCTCATATGCTTGAGCAGCAAGTCTTTCTGGAGCATGTAGGCGACCTTGCCTTGTTGGCCGGTGATATCCTCGCCCCGCAGCTTGATACTGCCTTCGTCCGGTATGAGCAGACCGGAGATGAGGTTGAAGAGGGTCGTTTTGCCACTGCCGCTGATACCAAGGAGGGACACGACCTCCCCCTCGGACAAACTCAGGCTTACTTCGTCCAGGACCAGATGGTCACCGAAGCGCTTGCTGATATTACTGACTTCCAAAACAAGTTCAGTCGGGGAGATATTCATTGGTGAAACCCACGTCTTTCGGTATTTCTTTTTCAATCAGTGCATTTTCCCAGAGCCATGCGTAGAAAGCGTTCCACCGAAGCGGATCGATTTCTCCCCAGCGCTTGCCATCGGCGATGTAGTGGTCTGCCAACCATTTTTGACTGGCTTTAACAAGCGCCGGATCAAGTTCGGGTGCAGCTTCAAGCAGAATATCTGCAGCTGCGTCGGGATTTTCAATCGCGTATTGGTAACCCTTTGCCGTGGCCCTCAAGAACGCTTTAACGATTTCCGGATCTTCTTCGAGCAGCTTGTCATTGGCGATAAGGGTGGGGGAGTAATAGTCAAAAACCGGGTTGATATCGGCAAAATTCCAATAATTCGTGTCCAAAGCGGCCAGCTCAGCCGCAATTCCGTCCCAGGCATAAAAGATCCACACCGCGTCGATGTCGGTTTGCAGTCCGCTGACGACATCTGTCACCATGGAAGGGATGAGCTCCAATTTCGTGAAGTCGCCTCCGGCTGTTTCCATGACATTTTTGATGATGGCTTGTTCGACGGGAAGACCCCAGGTCGCGTATTTTTTACTTTCAAGTCCTTTGGGCGTGTCGATGCCCTTGTCTTTCAGAGAAATGATTCCTGAAGTGTTGTGATTGATAATGGCCGCGATGCTGGTCACAGGCAGAGGTGCATCCTTGGTGTAGGCCGGGGCAATGCTGTCCTGGAAGGAAATGGCAAAATCAGCGTTCCCTGCAGCGACCAGAGCTTCAGCACCTCCTTCGGGGGGCTGCTGAATATCGAGTACAATGCCTTCTTCAGCATAATAACCCAGCTTTTGGGCGACGTAGATTCCCGTGTGATTTGTGTTGGGGGTCCAATCCAAAACAAAGCTCATTTTACGTGCGGCTTTAGCCTCTGTTTTGTTATTTTCACTGTCGAGCGTGCCGCTGCTGTTTCCGCAGGCAGCCAGGCCTCCCAAAAGGGAGCCGCTGAGTAAGAGTGCAATTAACTTTGTTATCCCTGTTTTTTTCATTCTTCCAATTCCTTTCTATCCCATGGTGTCGCGATCTTTCTAATGTAGTCAATCAAACTCAGCAAGGCCAAGCTCAGCATGGAAATCAAAAAAATCACGGCGAACATTTTGTCATACGAGTAAGAAGCTTTCACGCGGGTCATATACACACCCAGACCTTGATTGCCCCCCAGCCATTCAGCGATGACTGCGCCCACGATGGCGTAGGATGCTGCAATTTTCAGGGCTGAGAAAAAGGGGACCAGGCTCGAAGGCCATTTGATATATTTAAAAATTTCGCCCTCACCGGCACCCATCGCCCGTAAAAGTCTCATTTCATCTATGTCAGCACTACGAAAGCCCTCCAGCAGATTGGTCGTGATGGGGAAGAAGGTCACAATAAAAATCAGCACGACTTTTGGGGCAACACCATAGCCCATCCACAAAACCAGAAGGGGAGCGATGGCAACTGTCGGTACGGTCTGCGTGAGGACCAGAAGCGGGTATAGTGCCTGCCTCAGCTTGTCAAAGCGGTCCATCAAAACGGCAAAAGCAAAACCGACGACGATCCCCAGGCTCAGGCCCAAAGCCGCCTCCCACAAGGTAATCCACAGATTTTTCAGCAAGAGCGGCAGGTCTTTGATGAAGGCCTTCGCTACGTCGACAGGCGACGGTAAAAGAAATCTCGGCACGATTTCCAGTGAGGAGATAAGCTGCCACAGCAGTAAGAGTGCGACAATCAAAAGTGGGGCGTAAATATTAACGCGTGTATTTGCCGATTTTTTCATCGATGGTCAAAATCTCCTCTTCCGGAGCGTATGAAGTTTTGATGTAGGCAGAAACGGCTGAGGCGCCGGCTTCGATACAAATCTCCTGGCTCCGTTTAATGATGGTCATGAGCGTGTCAAAATCACCTTCGACCGTTGTTTCAAACGGGCCCACTACGTAATGCAGCCCCGTTGATGCGATATAAGCGATAACCTCGTCGACGATGCGGACGACTTCGGCCTTGCTGCCGTCTTTTGTTTTCGGTAAAACCTGAATTGCGATGCTTGAATGGACCATGGTGTTCCTCCTAATCTGTTTAAGCTGAACGGAAGCCCGGTCCCACAAAAAAGGACCCGGTACACAGCCGAGTCCTTTATACTTTCGTATGGTCCCTCCGCCGGCATTATCCGAACAGGTTTTGAGGGTCAGGTGGCGCACCACCTATCTCAGCCGAGTTCTCTCAGCACCCCTTTTGTAATTTATCTGCTATAAAAGTAAGCCCCCAGGCCGGAAAAGTCAAGCCTAGATGAAAGGCCGCGCAGCATAATCCGGGACTGTAGTTCAAATCAGTTGCCCATTTCGATCGAGATGTTGTTGAAAATATTCAAGATATCTTCCAGTACGATCGCTTCTTTGACCTCGTCTTGTTTGTCGAGGATGATGTTTCCCTCGTGCATCATGAGGATACGGTTTCCGTAGTCAAGCGCAAAACGCAGATTGTGTGTGACCATGATGACCGTAAAACGACTATCGGATACCAGCTTATCGGTCAACTCCATAACGGTCTGGGACGACCTCGGGTCCAGCGCCGCCGTGTGTTCATCCAGAATGAGCAAGTCAGGCTCGACCATGGTGGACATGAGTAAGGCCAAGGCCTGGCGCTGACCACCGGACAGCGTACCGCACTTCTGGTTCATGCGGTTTTCGAGGTTCATTCCGAGTGGCTCCAGCATAGCGGCAAAACGATCCTTCTGCTTGCTGCGCACACCCCGAGTGAGGCCGTAGGGCTTGCCTTTGCCTGCTGCGATCGCCAAATTCTCCAAGACCGTCATTTCTGCCGCAGTTCCTTTGGCGGGGTCTTGAAAAACGCGGCCGATCTTGCGGTTACGTGCGTGTTCAGACAGCTGGGTGAGATCCTGACCATCCAGTAAAATCTGTCCGCTTTCCAAACTGATGCTCCCGCAGATCAAGTTGAGCAGGGATGTTTTACCGGAACCGTTTGAGCCGATGATCGAGACAAACTGACGGTCAGGCACGACGAGATTGAAATCCTTGAAAAGTATATGGGCGTCAGGGGAGCCGGCCAGGTAAGTTTTATTGATGTCTTTAATTTCCAGCATGGCGTCGTTCTCCTTTCTGACTGAGCTGATTGAGCAGCAAAACCAGCAGGAAGAGCACACCCCTTATTAGGTTGAGGTAATTCGCCGGTGCCCCGAAGTTGATGGCCAAAGAGACCAGAGCTTTATAGATGATCGAACCGAAAATGACCATGGTCGTCGCCTTGAGCAGGCTGAGGCGTTTAAAGACAACCAGGCCGATGATGACCGAGGCCAAACTGAGTACCATCATGCCGGTGCCGGTACTGATTTCAAAAAAACGCTGCTGTTGAGAAAGGACTGCGCCGGAGAGGGAAACCAGACCATTGGCCATGGAAAGTCCCATGATTTTGACATTGCCCGGAGAAATTCCCACCGCCACGACCACTTGCGGGTTGTCACCGACCGCGCGCAGCAGCATGCCCCGTTTGGTTCGAAGAAACCAGTCCAGCAGCATTTTGCAGAAAATCACGATAATCATGGCCACGAAAATTACACGCAGATTATATTCCTGACTTTCAGGAATGAGGGTGGCGGGGAAGGTATTAAAGACGGTCGGTTTTTCGAAAAAGGGTTGATTGGATTTTCCGACGATGATCAGGTTGATGGAAAACATCACAGTCATGACCAGGATGCCCGAAAAGAGTCCGGAGATTTTCATGTACACATGCAGAAGCCCGGTCACCAAACCCGCGATACAACCCGCCAGCAAAGCCACCAGAAGGGCCAGCCAGGGGTTGACTCCCCGCATGATCATCACCGTGCTGACCGCGGCTCCAAGCGGAAATGTCCCGTCAACTGAGAGATCCGGAAAGTTAAGAATGCGATAACTGATATATACACCCAGGACCATGATCCCATAAATGAGACCTTGTTCCAGGATGTCTATGAGGAGGGAGAGATAGATTTCCATCAAAATATCCTTTGCTATTAATCCGTGCAAAATAAATAATAAGGGCAAAACGGGAGTTTTGCCCTTATTTTAACACTAGTCCTCAATATTAGGGTGCGACGTCTACCAGTGATTCTTTGTACTTGTCCGGGAGCGAGAGGCCGAGCGCGGCAAGCGCTTTACTGTTGTAGAAGGGTGAGGCTTCCTTGATGGCGGCGACCGGGATGGATTCTGCAGCGGAGCCATTTAAGATTTGTGCGGCCATTTCACCGGTTTGTGCGCCCAGCTTGACGTAGTCAATGCCCATGGCAGCAGTGCAGCCATTGGTGACTTGTTCTTTTTCTGAGCCGAAGTAGGGAATGTTTTTAGCGCTGGTTTTACTCAAAACGGTCTGCAGGTTTTGGACGACCAGATTGTCGGTCAGGTTAGTGATGCAATCCACTTTGGAAGAGAGACTTTCGGCAGCGGCGGGTACATCGGCAGCTGCGTTGATGCCCTGGGTCACGATTTCAAAACCAAAGGCGGCAGCCTCAGTTTCATAGGTTTTGATGGTAGAGACCGAATTGGCTTCCGCCAGGTTGTAGAGAATACCGACGGTCTTGGCTTCCGGTAAAAATGCGCGAATCAATTCCAATTGCTGCACCACCGGCAAAACGTCTGAGGTACCTGTCACTCCTTTTTTGTTGGAGCCGTCCGCATTTTGGAGTTCAGCCGCGATGGGATCCGACACGGCGTTGAAAACAACGGGGATACCTTTGACACTGGCGGCATTATATGCGGACTGGGCAGCGGGGGTGGCGATGCCCATGATCAGATCGTAGCGCTTGCTGACGAAACTGGCGGTGACCTGATTCACGATGTCCATGTTGGCTTGTCCGACCTGATAGTCGACTTCGATGTTCTTACCCACTTCGAAACCGGCCTCTTTCAGTCCTTCCAGAAAACCGTCATAACAGTTTTTCAACGAGGGGTGGTCCGCAAACTGGATTACACCGATTTTAAATACTTTGTCAGATGGCGTTTCAGTCGTGGCTGTTGCTTCGGCGGCTGTTGAGCTTGCGACTCCGCTTGTCTCTGTAGTTTCTGTACTTGTTTCACTTGTAGTCGTCCCGCCGCAGGCGATAAGTCCAAAAGTCATGAGGGCGGCGATTCCGAGGCTGAGAGCTTGGCGTGCGATTTGCTTGAATGTTTTCATTGTTTCTCCTTCACATGTCCTTCTTCGGGTTTTGGCATAAAAAAAGCGCTTGTCCTATACAAGGGACAAGAGCAACTCCTGCGGTACCACCCAAATTAATCGTTTCCGATTCACTTTACCTGTTCATTTAAACAGTTCTCTTGTAACGGTGAGCCACCGTCCGGAACTACTGCCCGGCATCGCCAAGGTTCATCCGGCCCTCACAAGTCCATTCACTCAATCCATCTGCTTGTCTTACACCGGGCGACAAGTCTCTGAAACAGAAAAGTTTGAGTTACTACTCTCGTTCATAGGTTTAGATTATGATAGTTTCGTAAAAAATGGATGTCAAGTGAAAACTCAGCAGATTAATTAACGATTTCAAGCAAAACAGTGACTCGATGCCCTTCTTGTGGTGAGAAGAAGGGCTGCCATAAAGCAGCCCTTCTTAGTTGTGGTGGGGGAAGGTGGATTCGAACCACCGAAGTCTGAGACAACAGATTTACAGTCTGCCCCCTTTGGCCGCTCGGGAAATCTCCCATATTAAGTTGTGGTGGGCCTTCAGGGACTCGAACCCGGGACCGACCGGTTATGAGCCGGTTGCTCTAACCAACTGAGCTAAAGGCCCAAATGTTCTCACATCAGTGACAACAAGGGGAATTATAATCAATGATATTGTTTGAGTCAAGTGATAATTTTCGCTTCACACCTGAATTATTGGCACAAAAGGCAATTTACTTTAGTGCTAAAGTTAGGTAATATACATTAGTTGATTTGTAACAGGCAGTCACGCTGCGGCATTACGCTCGACAGCATAACATGACGTGTAAATATTGGAGGAAGCAGAATGTCGGGAACTACCGAAAAAATCGTGAAAAAATTGGATTACACCATCCGTGGAAATACCGGCCGCATGCCGGGCAATGCGACACCTTTTGAAATGTGGTACGGATTATCCGAAGCTTTAGTCTCAAGCCTCGCGGATGATTGGGATAAAACCAGAGATGCATACAAAGACAAAAGGATAGGGCACTACCTATCCGCTGAGTTTCTGATGGGCAGATCGCTTTTAAACAATCTGGTCAACCGCAATATGTTCGAAGGCGCGAAGGATGCACTGGCGACTTATGGTTTAAACATCAGCGACATCTTGGAAAACGGCAGCGACGCGGCGCTAGGCAATGGGGGCCTGGGACGTTTGGCAGCTTGTTTTCTGGATTCTTGTGCGACCAAAAACTTACCTGTCTACGGTTATGGCATCATGTACCGTTTCGGTCTTTTTAAACAAAGCTTTGACAATGGCTTCCAAAAAGAACATCCCGATGTCTGGATGGAAGATGGTTACCCCTTTACCTTGATGAGAGATGATGAAAAGGTCGTGGTGCCCTTTTCGGACATGAATGTTTTTGCCGTACCTTACGACATGCCCATCACCGGTTATGGCACCAAGAACATCAACACACTGCGCTTGTGGAAGGCTGAGCCGGTGGAAGAATTTGACTACAACCTCTTTAACAGCCAACGTTTTGATGACGCTCTGGTCGTGAAAAACCGCACCGAAGATATTTGGCGCGTGTTATATCCCAACGATACCTCTTATGATGGTAAGGTCCTTAGGGTCCGCCAACAATACTTCTTTGTCAGCGCGACATTGCAAAATACCCTTCGTGATTACATACGAAATCATGGTACTGATTTACTGAATTTTCATCAATTCAACATCTTCCAGCTCAATGACACACATCCGGTCATCGGTGTTGCCGAACTGATGCGCTTGCTGATGGATGAGCATGGTTTGTCATGGGCGGATGCCTGGCAAGTGACGACTCGATCTTTTGCCTACACCAATCACACGATATTGGCGGAAGCGATGGAGAAGTGGGACATGCAGATTTTCCGTTTCCTCTTTCCGCGTATTCTTGAAATCATTACGGAGATCGATCGCCAGTTCAGAGCAGAAATGTCCGCACGTGGAATGCGTCAGGATCGCATTGATTATCTGGCTCCGCTCGGTAACGGCCAGGTGCGCATGGCTTGGCTTGCTTGCTACGCGGCCTTCTCCATCAACGGGGTAGCCGCTTTGCACACCTCGATTTTGAAGGCGGACACCTTGAAAGAATGGTATGCGCTGTGGCCGGAAAAATTCAGCAATAAAACGAACGGGGTCACACCCAGACGCTGGCTGCGCATGTCAAACCAGCCTTTATCCGCGCTTTTGACCGAATTAGCGGGCAATGAAGACTGGATCACGGATTTGGAACAACTGAAAAAGCTGGAAAAATTCAAAGACGACAAAGAGGTGATGCAGCGCCTTTGGGACATTAAACATCAAAACAAAGTGCTGCTTTGCGATTACATAAAGAATAAGTATGACGTGACTTTGAATCCTGACGCCGCCTTCGACGTCCAAATCAAGCGTCTGCACGAATATAAAAGGCAGTTGATGAACGCCTTTTACATCCTCGATCTCTATTTCCGCATCAAAGCCAATCCGAGTCTAAAAGTTGTGCCGCGTGTCTTCATCTTCGGCGCGAAATCTGCCCCGGGCTATGTCAGAGCGAAAGCGATCATCAAACTGATCAATGAAATCGCCAATCTGATCAACAATGATCAAGACACAAAGGACATAATCCAGGTGATTTTTGTACCGAACTACAATGTTTCCAAGGCAGAAATGATCATCCCCGCGACGGATATTTCGGAACAGATCTCAACGGCGGGAATGGAAGCCTCCGGAACCTCGAATATGAAGTTCATGATGAATGGCGCACTGACCTTGGGTACATATGATGGAGCCAATGTTGAGATCGTTGAAGCAGCGGGTAAAGATAATGCCTACATTTTCGGTGTGCGCGTCGAAGACTTGCCTCAAACCAAGGCTTACTACAACCCCCGCTGGCAGTATGAAAACATTCCCGGCCTGAGACGCGTCATGGACGCCCTTGTCGATGGGACCTTGAACGACAATCAAACGGGTATGTTCCAAGACATCTACAATAGTTTGATGAGCGGTTCCAGTTGGGAAGCACCCGACCCATATTACGTGCTTGGAGATTTCAACGACTATCGTATTTGCCGTGATCTTATGGCCAATGATTACCTGGATAAAGAAGGCTGGGCCAGGAAATGCTGGATCAACATCACCAACTCCGGCCGTTTCAGCTCTGATCGCACGATTCAAGATTATGCAGATGAAATTTGGCACCTCAATCCAATCAAGATTTGAAGCCGGTAAGGGATCAATCAATAAAAGCGGCTGCGGCCGCTTTTTTTCTCTTCAATTCAGCGGGTGTAGTCCGGACAAAGAGCGAGTTCAACGGACAGGCTGTGCAGTTTCGAGCGTAGCAACGTTTGATTTTGTGGTCTCTGGCGGTGCTTCATCATTGAGAATGGCTGTGATCAACAAACGATGTGTATATGCCTCAACACCCGCACCGGGAATGGGGGTACAGGTCACGAGAGTTATGTACCGAGTCGAATCGCTCTGGTACTTTGTCAAGAGCGTATTGATGGTATCCGTGGGCAAAACCGTGTCAAAATTGATGATCGTGTAACGGTGCCTTTCGCCTTTATAAGTGACGTAAATAGGGTCGTAAAATCATAGTCATCATAAGAATCCCTGTGGATGAAGATAGCGCTGTTTCCGGGCTGGTCCGGCAAAGGTGTCCGGTTCCAGTGGCTGGCCGCGTAATACATGGCGTAGTAGTCAAGTTCCTTGATCAAGGGGATATTGACTTTGAGCAGGGGTATTTCCAAACGACCAATCGGGGTCATATAGCGCAATCCCTGGCTGATGGTCGTCGCTGTGGCGCTGGTAGCGGGAGGATCCACCCCAATAATTTTTCCGGCGGCGTCGATCTCATAGTAATCATACTCAGCTTCCTGGATGCGATTAGCCTCCGGGTCATATGATATCTGCAGCGTTTCGTTGTTGTTCACTGCGCTCTGCAGTTCTTGAGCCAATCTCGCACGACTCCAGCGTACGTAGCTCGGCCTGAGCAGGAGGTACAAACCGACGGCAAAAAGTGCAATAATAAGAAGCGTCAGCAGATGATCAAACCAGGTTTTTCTGCGACGTTTGCCTTGAAGCGGCGTGCTCATGTCCTGCACTTCCCCAATGAAGGGCCTGTCGGGTGAGCCGGGCTTTTTCGTATCGTTCTTTTTCATTGTTACCTCGGTGTTTTGCGCTTTTCTTTAGTCTAGCACATGCACAAACAAATTTTATATCGATGAAAGTGAGATTGCTATGTTCGCTGACAAAAATCTACCCGACACAAAAGCGTCACAACGACGCTATTTTCGCCAAAGAAGAACTGAAATTCCCGAAGTCGAGCGCCTGTCTCAAAGCCTGAGCGTGAATCGTGCTCTGGCTGTTTTTTTGGCGGAGCTTATCGAAAAGAGACGTGATCAGGCAACTGAAGCGCTCAGGGTCTGCGCCTATATGGCCATTGGTTCGGAATTGACTCTTGAGCCTTTGCTGGAAGATGAACTGTCACGGGCGGTTGAGGAAGGCCTCCTCGAGTTTTATATCCCTAAAACTTACCAGAGCGAGGCCGGAAATTTGGAGCTGATTTTTGGGCTTTACCGCAGCAGTCCGGGGCATCACTGTGACCGCTGCAAGAACGGCCGGCTGGGCATACCTGAACCCGCTGATGCGGATTTGAATGCTGATCTGATTCCGGATGTGGTGCTTTTGCCCTGTGTCGCTTTCGATGAATACGGTACACGAATAGGTCAGGGAGCAGGTTGCTATGACCGATACTTGAGTGCCTTGGCCGCGCTGGGTGCCAGACCGACCTGCGTCGTGGTGGGTTATAAAGAGCAATTGGCCGGTGAAACGCTGGCAGCGGATGGACACGATTGGCCGATGGACTTTTTAGCCTACGGGACTGAAATTGTTCCTGTTAAAGAGTCAGAAGCATAAAGGGAGGGCAAGCAGATGCACGAGAATAACGAAAAAGCGGTCTTGACCGTAGTCGGAAAGGACCGGGTGGGTATCATCGCCGCAGTCACCGCGCTCCTGGCGGATTATCAGGTCAATATCGAGGATATTTCTCAAACCATACTTAAAAATATATTTAACATGATCATGATGGTTGATCTTAGCGGGATGACTCGTTCTTTTGCCGAATTGAGAACAGACCTGGATGCTTTGGGTGTTGAACTTGGATTGAGCATCAGCATTCAACACAGCGCGATTTTTAACAGCATGCATCGGATTTGACGGGAGACGAAAATGTTTGAACGATTGGAAATACTCGAAACGCAGCGCATGCTGGAACGTGAGCACTTGGATGTGCGCACGATAACGATGGGCATCAACCTCCTGGATTGCGCAGCCGAAAATGCCCGGGATGCCTGCCGGCGGATTTATGACAAAATTTGTCGCAGGGCGGAGCATTTGCTGACGACTTCACAGGCAATCACCGCGGAGTACGGGGTGCCGATCGTCAACACGCGTATCTCGGTCACACCGATTGCATTGGTCGCGGCGGCCTCCCGCAGTGAAGATTATGTGGATTTTGCCAAAACCCTGGATAAGGCTGCGGAAAGCTGTGGGGTCAACTTTATTGGTGGCTTTTCAGCGTTGGTGCATAAAGGTTTTACTGAAAGTGATCGCAAGCTGATGCGGAGCTTACCCAGGGCTTTGGCAGAAACTGAAAGGGTATGCGCATCTCTGAATGTTGCTACGACCCGCTCAGGCATCAACATGGACGCTGTGCGGGATTTAGGGCCGCTGATCAAGGAAATGGCGCGATTGACTGCGGATACCCAGGCGTATGCCTGCTGTAAATTTGTGGTTTTCGCTAATGCGCCGGAGGACAACCCGTTCATGGCGGGGTCGTTTACAGGGGTGGGTGAACCTGAAGCGGTGATCAACGTTGGTGTGAGCGGTCCGGGAGTGGTCTTGAGCGCTTTAAAGAAACTTGATTCCAAGGCTGATTTGGGTGAAATCGCGGAAACCATCAAGCGCACAGCCTTTAAAATTACCCGCGTGGGTCAGCTGGTGGCTCAGGAGGCAGCTGATCGTTTGGGTGTTGATTTTGGCATCATCGATCTTTCGCTTGCGCCTACACCGGCAGTGGGGGACTCGATTGCACGCATATTAGAGGCCATGGGTCTGGAAAATTGCGGTGCCTGGGGCACTACAGCGGCTCTCGCGATGCTCAATGATGCAGTCAAGAAGGGTGGTACGATGGCTTCTTCATTCGTCGGCGGTTTGTCGGGTGCCTTTATTCCTGTATCGGAAGATGAGGGGATGATTGCTGCCGTTGAGTCAGGTTCGCTTAGCTTGGAAAAACTGGAAGCGATGACTTGTGTTTGTTCAGTTGGTATCGACATGGCCGCTATACCGGGCGATACTCCTGCCTCCATCATTTCAGGGATCATCGCTGATGAAATGGCTATCGGTACATTCAATAATAAGACGACCGCCGTGAGGATCATTCCGGTGCCCGGAAAATCGGTCGGTGACAAAGTCTCCTATGGCGGTCTCTGGGGTGAAGCACCGATTATGTCGGTCAATCCGTCGAGCCCGGAAACCTTTGTCTCCCGAGGCGGCAGAATCCCCGCACCCATCCATAGTATGAGAAACTAAAGAAAATTAATTGATTTGAGAGCATTTGATAAGGGTGAAATGTGTAAAGTAAAGACGTCATGCTCAATTTTTTTCATTTAACACTGATGAGAAATTTCTGTGTTAAGATGGCTTTATAAACGAATGCGGGGTAAAGAACATGAAAAGTGGTGATGGAACCTTGGCACAAATTTCAGCGGCTGAATGGCAAATCATGGAGTGCCTGTGGGCTAACGGCCCAATGTACATGGCGGATATGGTGGCTTGTTTGAAAGACAAAACAGAGTGGAGCCGCACCACCGTTTTAACGCTGGCCTCACGTCTGGAGGCGAAAGCCTTCATCGGCACCGAACGCAGCAACAAAGCATACTTGTACGTTCCCATGGTAAACCGAAAAACCGCTCTCCAGGATCGGCTCGATAATTTTGTGAAAGAAACGTTGGCCGGTGACTATTATGCCCTGGCTAAAATTATCGTAGAGGGGGCAAAACTAACCGTCGCTGAGGAGAAAAAATTGCGGGCACGCTTTAAGCCGGCGAAAGAAGAAACGGAACAAAGGGTGGCGGTCTCTCAAGCGCACGAGCCTGAAGAGCCGCTGGCCCAGCGTAAGCTGGAGTATGTTGCTGAAAAGAACTCGAAAATCAAAAACGCGCTCAAGTCGAAAGCGAAGAGTAAAGATAAAGAAAAAGAGAAAAGCGATAAGGTCAAAGAGAAGAAGAATGGTAAAAAACCGAAGAAAAAATGAGCTGGAAAATCGAATGATAAAACATTTATCGAGTATGTTCTTTGAGCAGTAATGATTTAAGCAGAGGTGAAAGGGGAGCGACAAGATGGATAAGAAATTAAACGTTTGCCTCTTAAATGATTCTTTCCCCCCCGTTTTGGATGGTGTTGCGAACACGATTCTCAATTACGCCAACGTAATTCAAAAAAAGTATGGCAGGGCAATCGTGGCCACACCGAGCTTTCCGGGTGCAGAGGACGATTACAGTTTCCCGGTCATTCGCTATCCGAGTATTGACTTGAGTAAAAACGTCGGGTATAGAGCCGGCCTTCCCATCAATCCTTCTACGATCAAGGATTTAAAGGATTTCCAGCCGGACATCATACACAGCCATTGCCCCGTCGCATCGACGCTGCTTGCAAGGACGCTG
>CAYNZF010000034.1:0-5141 GCA_964401615.1 uncultured Oscillospiraceae bacterium | reverse complement strand
CTATTTCTTCAACATTACTCGCGCGCCAACTGAGGGCCAGGATAAAAGCCCCCATTATTTTGACTTACCATTCCAAATTCGATTATGACATCGCGCTTGCCCTTAAATCGGACTTCATCCAGTCAGCGGCCATCAAGCTGCTTGTCCAGAATATCAATACTTGCGATGAAATCTGGGTGGTCAGCCACGGCAGTGGTGACAATCTTAGAAGTCTTGGCTACCGAGGTGAGTTTCGCCTCATGCGCAACGGTGTGGATTTCCCTCGTCAGAAGGCCGACCCCGAAGCAATACAGTCTATCCGGCAAAAACATGTTCTACAGAATGACATGCCCGTGTTCCTTTTTGTAGGCCGCATGATGTGGTACAAAGGTATCCGTTTTACTTTGGACGGGCTGAAACGGGTCAAGGATCAGGGGCTTGCCTTCAAAATGATATTTGTAGGTGACGGCGGCGATTTTGAAGAAATCAAACAATACGCCGAAAAGCTCGACTTGACGGCGGATTGCATTTTTACCGGCGCGATCCATGATCGCGAGATCTTGCGTTCCTATTACTCAGTGGCGGATCTGTTTTTGCTTCCGTCTGTCTTTGACAACATGCCGATCGTGGTTTTGGAAGCCGCGGCTTGCGCACTGCCCAGCCTCCTGATCCGGGGCAGCTCATCCGCAGAAGGCGTCACCGACGGTCGTCAGGGTTTGTTGGTCGAGGAGAATGCTGAATCACTGGCCAAGGCTGCCGCTACGGTGATCAAGGATCGCAGTCTGGCTGAAAAAATGGGTCGATATGCTCAGGATGAACTCTATATTTCCTGGGATGACGCCGTTGGTAAAGCCTATGAACGTTATTTTTCGGTCATTGAAAATTACAAAAAAATGAGATCCGAAAAACACCACCTCTTCAACAAAGCATAGAAAACAATCATCCAGGCGCCGCTCTATGCGACACTTTTCAGACGGATCTGATCTCATCGATACGAATACATGTGAGGGCAGGTGAGTTATGCCAGTTCGATAAGTTTTTCGCGCGCGCGTTCAATGGCCGCCCGTTCGGTTTCCGGAGCCGGACCACCGGGTAATTTGCGCTTGGCAACGGCTACGTTCAGATCGATGGCCGTGAAAATGTCCTCTTCGAAAAAAGGTGAGAATTGTTTATAAGTGTCCAGGCTGAGATCATTCAAAGCACAACCGACAGACAAGCAATGTTGTACCAAACGGCCTGAAACATGATGCGCCTCACGGAAAGGCAAGTTTTTTCCGACCAGGTAGTCGGCCACCTCCGTGGCATTTGTGAAGCCTCCGGCCGCAGCCTCCTTCATTTTACCAAGATTGAATGTGAGAGTGCGCAGCATGCCGGTAAAGGGTGGGAGTGTCAATTTGACCGTATCCAGGGCAGAAAAAATCGCTTCTTTATCTTCCTGCATATCTTTATTGTAGGCCAGCGGCAGACCCTTCATCAGTGTAAGGAGCGTGGTCAGCTGACCGATCATACGCGCTGATTTCCCGCGTGCCAGTTCGGCCACGTCCGGATTTTTTTTCTGCGGCATGATGCTCGAACCCGTCGCGTAGGCGTCATCCAGTTCGATGAAAGCAAACTCACGGCTGTTCCAGATAATCAATTCTTCTGACAAACGGGAGAGATGCACCATAAACAGGGCCAGCGCGGCCACGATTTCAATGGCAAAATCGCGGTCGGAAACCGCGTCCATGCTGTTGTCTGCAATACGGGCAAAACCCAATTTTTCAGCGACAAAGGCCCGGTCCAGGGGAAAGCCTGAACCGGCTAAGGCGGCGGCCCCCAACGGGGACTCATTCATACGCTCCAGGGCATCATTTAAGCGAGCCAGATCGCGCAGGCTCATCTGCACATAAGCCATCAAGTGATGGGCGAGAGTGACAGGCTGAGCCCGCTGTAAATGGGTATAACCGGGCAGCACCGTCTCGGTATGCGCGGTGGCCAGATCCATAAGGCAGTGCACGAACGACACGATCTGCTCTTTTATCAGCAAGACATCATCACGCAAGTAGAGCCGGATGTCCAAGGCGACCTGGTCGTTACGCGAACGCCCGGTGTGGAGCTTTTTTCCTGCCTCACCGATCCGCCGGGTCAATTCGCTTTCAATGAACATGTGAATGTCTTCGGCTGCGGGATCAAAGGGCAGCGCGCCGGATTCGATCTCTGCCTGAATTGAGTCCAGACCGCTGGTAATGTCCTCCAATTCCGCGCGGGTGAGGATACCCACATGCTCCAACATTTGGGCATGCGCTATACTGCCGCGAATATCTTGCTTGTAAAGGCGAAAATCAAAATCGATTGAACGGTTGAAAGCGTGCACTGCGGCAGCGGTGTCTTTCGTAAAACGGCCGGCCCATAATTTATCTGATCCCAATTTTCACACCTCACTTATGGCTGCTTAGTCGAGCAGCCCGTTGCGTTTTTTCATTTCCGCTACAACCTTTAGCGGCAGACCAAAGCAGTTGATGAACCCGCCGGCATCGGCTTGGTTGTAGACTTCATCTTCGCCGAATGTGGACAGTTCTTCACTGTAAAGTGAATAAGGTGAACTGCTGCCCGCCGGCAAAACATTGCCTTTGTACAGTTTGAGCTTCACCGTACCGCTGACGGTTTTTTGTGTTTCGTCGACAAAAGCAGACAGGGCCTCGCGGAGCGGATGGAACCACTGGCCGTTGTAGACGAGCTCAGCAAAGCGCTGTGCGACAACATCTTTATAGTGCAAAGTGTCACGATCCAGACAGAGCAGCTCGAGTTCGCGATGGGCTGCATACATGACCGTACCACCCGGTGTTTCATAGACACCGCGCGATTTCATGCCGACCAGGCGATTTTCAACCATGTCGGCGATGCCCACACCGTTGGCTCCGGCCACTTTATTGAGGTATTCCAACATGGCACGGGGGCCCGTTACACCGTCCGCTTCGACCGGAACGCCCTGCTCGAATTTCAAGGTCACGTAAGCCGGGGCATCAGGGGCTTTTTCAGGCGAAACCATGAGCTGCAGCAATTTTTCATATTGCGGCTCGTTTTCCGGAAATTCCAAATCCATGCCCTCATGGCTGAGATGCCAGATGTTTTGATCCATCGAATAATTGTCTGCTTTGGTGACAGGCACGGGAATCCCGCGCGCTTCGGCATAGTCAATTTCTTCGTCGCGGGACTTGATGTCCCAGATCCGCCAGGGTGCGATGATTTTCAAGTCAGGAGCCAGGGCTTTGATGGTCAGCTCAAAACGGACCTGGTCATTACCTTTGCCCGTAGCCCCGTGCGCGATAGCGGTACAGCTTTCTTTACGCGCGATTTCGACCATGCGTTTGGCGATCACAGGTCTGGCAAAAGAGGTCCCCAGGAGGTACTTGCCTTCATAAATCGCGTTGGCTTTAAGCGTGGGGTAAATAAAATCCATGATGAATTCATCCGTGATGTCTTCGACATATACTTTTTCTGCACCGCATTTCAGGGCCTTGGAACGCAGCAGTGCTTCGTCGACACCGATACCGACTTCGCCGGCCATGGCGATCACTTCACAATCGTAATTTTCTTTCAGCCAGGGAATGATGATAGAGGTGTCCAAACCGCCTGAGTAGGCGAGGAGAATGCGTTCTTTTGCCATAATCGTGAGCTCCTTTAAGCGTAATGATACCAAGCCAATCGTGTTTTCGACTGCAGATTAACAAACCGGAGCCTTCAAGTAAAGGCACAGCAAAGGATTGGTTAAAATGTGTTAGAATATTTAGGGCAATTTGTGCCATCGCGGTACGCGACCGCAGCTAAAAATATTTAAAGTGAGGTGCATTTATTATGCAAAATAAAAGCGGACAAATTTCAGTCAATACGGAGAACATTTT
Source organism: uncultured Oscillospiraceae bacterium (assembly GCA_964401615.1). Classification (GTDB taxonomy): domain Bacteria; phylum Bacillota; class Clostridia; order Saccharofermentanales; family Fastidiosipilaceae; genus JAXGQD01. The sequence continues at coordinate 1,281 of CAYNZF010000034.1, read as the reverse complement.
CCCCATCATTCGAAAATGGCTCTATTCAGACCAGGACATCTTCCTGCGCGAAGTCATTTCCAACGCGACGGATGCCATCAGTAAATACAAGCGTCTGATAGAATTCGGCGAAATCAAAGCGGCCGGTGAACAGGACTACCGCATCGACGTGATTTTCAACAGCGCGGAAAAAACCTTGAAGATCCAAGACAACGGGATCGGCATGACTGCCGCTGAAGTGGAGCAGTACATCAATCAAATTGCGTTCTCAGGCGCGATGGACTTTGTGGACAAGTATAAAGACAAAGGCGACGCCAGCGGTATCATCGGCCATTTCGGTCTAGGTTTTTACTCAGTCTTCATGGTCTCGGAACACGTGACCATCGACTCTCTTTCCTATCTCGAAGGCGCTGAGGCCGTGCGCTGGCAAAGCGATGACGGTCAGGAATTCAGCTTAACCTCCGGGGACAAAGCGGCTCGCGGCACTTGCATTACGCTTCATTTTGATCAGGAGGCTGAAAAAGCACTCGACGCAGCCAAGCTCCAGGAAATTTTGCACAAATATTGCCAATTTATGCCCTATCCGATTTTCTTTGAAGACATCGTCGGTGATAAAGAAGCGCTGGAGCAAGAAGAAAAAAGCTTCCAGACACGGTTGGAAGGCTATGAAAAACGTCGCAAAGAAGCGCTCGACAAGGGCGAAGACTTCAACGAGACCGAACCGTCCCGCCCTGAGGCTCGTCTGCCCGAAGCCATCAACAATGTGGCCCCGCTATGGATGAAGGCGCCGAAAGACTGCAGCGAAGAAGATTACCTCTCCTTTTACAGAGAAGCTTTCAATGACTTCAGAAAACCCTTGTTCTGGATACACCTCAACATGGACTACCCGTTCAACTTAAAGGGCATACTGTACTTCCCGAAGATCAATCTGGAGTATGAGTCGATTGAAGGCTGCATCAAGCTGTACAACAATCAGGTCTTCATTGCCGACAATATCAAGGAGGTCATTCCTGAGTTCCTTATGCTGCTTAAAGGTGTGATCGACTGTCCTGATCTGCCGCTCAATGTCTCAAGAAGCGCTCTTCAGAATGACGGCTTTGTTACGAAGATCTCTGATTACATCACAAAGAAGGTAGCAGAGAAGCTTTCGGGCATGTGCAAGACAGACAGGGAAAATTATGAGAAATACTGGGATGATATATCTCCTTTCATCAAATTCGGCTGTCTCAAGAATGACAAGTTCTGCGAGAAGATCAATGATTATATACTGTTCAAGGATATAAACGGCAAGTACATCACGCT
>CAYNZF010000033.1:0-20809 GCA_964401615.1 uncultured Oscillospiraceae bacterium | reverse complement strand
GGAAGCCTCGAACAGCCAACAAAAACCGAAGAAGACCAGCCATAGCTTTGAATTCACCAGCTACTGGGCCGATGCCGACAACAGCATCATCGCTGACCTGGTCGACTTCACCAAGACCTTTTTTGCCAAACATACCTTGCTGAATATCCTGACCCGCTATTGCATCTTCACCTCCGAAGATCTCCTGCTGGTCATGCGGCCCTACCAGATTGCCGCGACCGAGCGCATCCTTTCACGCATCCAGGTTTCCACGAATTACAAACTTACCGGCTCCCTGCGTGCAGGCGGCTACATCTGGCATACGACCGGCTCCGGCAAAACTCTGACCAGCTTCAAAACCGCTCAGCTCGCTACCCGGCTGCCCTACATCGAAAAAGTCCTCTTCGTCGTGGACCGCAAGGACCTCGATTACCAGACCATGCGCGAATACGACCGCTTTGAAAAAGGCGCCGCCAATAGCAATACCTCCACCCGCGTTTTACAAAAGCAACTGGAAAACCCTGATTCCCGCATCATCATCACGACCATCCAAAAGCTCGATAAATTCATCAGTAAAAACAAAACCCACCCCATCTACAAGCAGCACATCGTCATCATCTTCGACGAGTGCCACCGCTCGCAGTTTGGGGCCATGCACCAGCAGATCATCAAAGCTTTTAAGGACTACCATCTCTTCGGCTTCACAGGCACCCCCATTTTCGCGACCAACGCCGGCAGTGGCGGCAATCCTCTGCGTCGCACCACGGAGCAGGCCTTTGGTGAAAAGCTCCACACTTATACGATTGTCAACGCCATCAACGACGCGAATGTTTTGCCTTTCCGCATCGACTTCATTAACACCATCAAGGAAAAAGAAAACATTGTAGACCGCCAGGTCACGGCCATCGACATCGAGAACGCCATGTCCGCGCCCAAGCGTATCGAGGAAGTCAGCAAGTACATCCTCGAGCACTTCGATCAAAAGACCAAGCGCAACAGCTACTACTCGATAAAAGGCCAGCGCGTGGCGGGTTTCAATTCGATTTTTGCCGTAGCCTCCATTCCGATGGCGATGAAATACTACCACGAGTTCAAGCGCCAGCAGCTGGGCAGCAGTAAACCGCTCAGTATCGCAACCATCTTTAGTTTTAGCCCCAACGAGGCCGACCCCGAGGATGTTTTCCCCGACGAAGGCTTCGAAACCGAACTGCTCGATCAGACCTCCCGCGACTTCCTGGATAGTGCCATCGCGGACTACAACCGGCAGTTCAGTACGAACTTCGACACCTCTTCTGACAAATTCCAGAACTACTATAAGGACGTCTCACAGCGCGTCAAGGCTCGTGAGCTCGACTTGCTCATCGTCGTCAACATGTTTCTGACCGGTTTCGACGCCACCACGCTGAACACCCTCTGGGTCGACAAGAACCTCCGGCAGCACGGCCTGATTCAGGCCTTCTCGCGCACCAACCGCATCCTCAACTCCGTCAAGACCTTCGGCAATATCGTCTGCTTCCGCGACCTCAAGCAGGCCACGGACGACGCCATCGCGCTCTTTGGTGACAAAGAGGCTGGCGGTATCGTGCTCCTGCGTACCTTCGACGAGTATTACAACGGCTTCGAGGACAATGGCAAAGACAATCCCGGCTACCGAGATCTCATCGCAGAGCTGAAGTTGGACTTTCCGCTTGGTTTTCCGATCATCGGAGAAACAGCCCAGAAAGACTTTATCCGGCTCTTTGGCAAGCTTCTGCGCCTGAGGAACATTCTCACGGCCTTCGATGAATTTGAGGGCCAAGAAATCCTCAGCGAGCGGGAACTGCAGGACTACCAGAGCGAGTACCTGGACATTTATGAAATCATCACGCCCCCTAAAGGCAGCGGCAAAGAAAACATCAATGACGACATTGAATTCGAACTTGAGCTGGTCAAGCAAATCGAGGTCAACATCGACTACATCCTCATGCTGGTGGCCAAGTACCACGCCAGCAATTGCCAGGACAAAACCATCCTCACGACCATCGACAAGGCTATCAATGCCAGCCTCGAACTGCGCAGTAAAAAAGAGCTCATCCAGAGTTTTATCAGCCGGGTCAACGTAGACTCACAGGTCGATGAGGACTGGCGTTCTTTCGTCCGCGAGCAAAAGGAGCAAGACCTGGCCCGCATCATCGATGAAGAAAAGCTGAAACCGGCCCTTACAGAGAAATTCATTGACGGTTCATTCCGGGATGGTTCACTGAAAATAACGGGAACAGATATCGACAAAATTCTACCGGCAGTATCACGCTTTGGGAACGGTGCTCGAACCGCCAAGAAACAAACGGTGATCGAGAAGCTCTTGGCGTTTTTTGAGAAATATTTGGGGCTGGTGTAGAAGAATCGGATTGGATGTATGATTGGCTGCCGTTCTACGAGGCGCTTGCAAAGAAACTGCTTGAATATAAAAACAAGCGGAGTGAGTTTTTGAGTTGATATCAAGAGATTTCAAGAATTTTCGAGAATGATTGATTGTTAAAGACTTGATTTTCAAACGCTAATATCCAAAAGGACAGAGTATTAGGATAAATTTAACCTTTGGTCAATAAAACAATTACCATTTAGGTAATTATTTTATTGACCAAATTCCGAATGGTGGTATAATGGACATCGTAGGATACGGGAACAATCAAACCCAAAAAGTATGTTGTAACACAAAGCAAGCCAGGAAGATTTTGGGTGAAATCGTTGCGGAAAAGCTGTTTGCCGCATTAAATTTTATGGAGAGCGCATCAACGTTGAAGGATGTCGCATGCTTTCCTGCGTATCATTTACATCAACTTTCAGGGGATAGAAAAGATCTTTTTGCCATGGATCTCGGGAGGAGACTGGGGTACCGTTTGATTATTAAAGCAGTTCCGCCGTTGAATCCTGAAGACAATAAATTGGATTTCAACTCAAAGTGCAGTTTAGTTAAGAAAATATTTGTATTGGAGGTGTCAAATCATTATGAATAAAACAGAATTCAAAAACATCTCCGCGTTTCATCCCGGATATTATATCAGTGATCTAATAAATGATTTGGAAATGTCACAAGAAGAGTTTGCTCTTCGCTTAGGTGTAACGCCAAAGAATCTGAGCGACTTAGTCAATGGTAAAGCGTCTATTTCAAAAAATATTGCGAAAAAATTATCTTTAATGCTTGGAACGAGTGCAGATGTATGGCTTGAACTTCAAAAAAAGTATGATCAAAAAATAATTGAGATCGAGACATTGCAAGCTCAAGCAGAAGAGGAACATGATTTAGCACTGATCGATTACTCTTACTTCGTTAAGCTAGGTCTCGTTAAGGCTTCGAAAAATAAATCAGAGCAGGTTTCTGAATTGTTCAGGTATTTTGCCATTTCTTCTTTTAAAATTTTTAAAAAACCGGATTTTATTGTTCAATTTCGCCGAACCCAATCGATAGATGAAAAAGTTATATTGAATTCTAATGCGTGGGTTCAAACGGTGATTAACTTAGGTAAGAAGATTGAAACTAAAGCATATTCCGAAAAAAAACTGAAAGAATATCTGCCACAGATCAGGTCGATGACTATGAAAGAGCCGCCTGAATTTCTGGACCAACTCCCTCAATTTCTTTCTGAATGCGGAATCGCGTTTGTACTGATCCCAAGTTTAAAAAATTCCGGTGTGTACGGTGCCACTAAATGGATCAACAAAAATAAAGTTGTTCTGGGGATAACAAACAGGGGGAAGAATGCGGATACGTTTTGGTTTTCGCTGCTTCATGAGTTAGGACACGTTCTTCAAAAAAAAATGACCAAAACACTCGTTGATTTTGATGCGGAGGACAGCATTGAAGATTTCGAAAAAGAAGCTGACCAATTTGCGAAAGAGGTCTTGATTCCTTCAAAAGATTACGAATTATTTCTTGCCGAAAGCTTTTTCAGTGAAAAAAATGTCATTAAATTTGCCACTTCAATTGAAGTTCATCCGGGTATTGTTGTTGGAAGACTGCAAAAAGAAGGAAATATCCCATATTCGCATTTAAACAATTTGAAGCAGAAAATACGCCCTTAAAAACCAACTTCCACACAAAATAAATCAATCATTTCGCTCGTTATGGGTTAAAATTGGATCAACAACTAATATTCGAACTTGATATTAGGAGACTGAGGCCATGGGACATATCACGAGTAAAGACGCCTATAAAAACCTGGAAGATCGCATCAACTGGTTTGTGCAGGGGGCACCGCCGTCCGACAGTTTTTACAAGATTTTGCAGGTTTTATACACGGAGACCGAGGCCAAATGGGTCTCCCTGCTGCCGGTCCGGCCGTTTACTGCGAAGAAAGCCGCGAAGATCTGGCATGTCAGTGAGGGTCAGGCCACCGCTTTTTTAGAGCAGCTCTGCGAGAAGGCCTTACTGGTGGATTCCTTTTATCAAGGTGAGCGACAATATTCGATGCCGCCGCCCATGGCCGGTTTTATTGAATTCGCTTTGATGCGTACCCGAGGTGATATTGATCAGAAGTATCTGAGTGAATTGTATTACCAGTACATGAATGTGGAAGAAGACTTTGTGAAGGCGCTGTTTTTTGCCACTGAGACGAGGTTGGGGCGCGTTTTCGTGCAGGAGCCGGTTCTGACGAATGCGAACACGATGTACATTCTGGATTATGAAAGAGCCAGCCATATTATTGAAGAGGCGACACATGTAGGCGTCGGGACTTGTTATTGTCGACACAAGATGCTGCATGTGGGGCATCCCTGCGAGATTAACGCGCCTTTGGATGTGTGTCTCACTTTCGGGAATGTGGCCCGCTCGCTGGCGGAAAATGGGCAGCACGCGCGCCTGATCGACAAGCAGGAAGCGATGGAGGTTTTGGAACGTTCTTACGCGGCGAATCTGGTGCAGATTGGTGAAAATGTGCGTGAAGAGCCGGCCTTTATCTGCAATTGCTGCGGCTGCTGCTGCGAGGCTTTGCAGGCGGCCCGGAAATTCAGTCCTCTGCAGCCGGTGGCGACGACCAACTATATACCTAAAATTTCGGATGCATGTATAGGCTGTGGTAAATGCGCCAAGGTCTGCCCGGTCCTGGCCATTTCCATGCAGAAGAGGCCTGAGGGTAAGAGGGCAGAGATTGACCGTGAGATCTGCCTGGGCTGCGGGGTCTGCGTGCGCGCCTGCCCGACGAAAGCCATTGAATTGGAGCGCAGAGAGGTCCAGGTCATCACCCCGGTCGATGGTACGCATCGCTATGTTCTGCAGGCGATCGAGAAGGGCATGCTCCAGAATCTGATCTTTGATAATCAGGCTTTTGCCAATCATCGGGCGATGGCGGCGGTGCTGGGGGTGATCCTGAAATTACCGCCTTTGAAGCAGGCGCTGGCCAGCAAGCAGTTTAAATCCATTTATCTGGATAAATTATTGTCTAAGCAATATGCGGATCGCTAGCAAGCAAAGGAGCTTTTTATGGAGAAGATGTATCACATTGCCATGGACGACAGCCATCAGGCTAAATACGCGATTTTACCGGGGGATCCGGGACGTGTTGAGAAGATTGCCTCTTTTTTGGATGACGCGGAATTCTACGCTCAAAACCGTGAATATACGAGCTACCTTGGCACGGTCGACGGCGAAAAAGTGCTGGTGATGTCTACCGGAATGGGCGGCCCTTCGACTGCGATCGGTCTGGAAGAGCTTTTTCAAACAGGGGTGAGAACAGCCATCCGCATCGGTACTTGCGGCGGTATCAAACTGGATGTGACGGGCGGGGACCTCGTCGTGGCCAACGCGGCCATCCGCATGGAAGGGACGACGAGAGAATATGTGCCGGTCGAGTTCCCGGCGGTTTCGCATATCGATGTGACCAATGCACTGGTGGCGGCTTCTCGCAGCTTGGGCGCGCGTTACCACGTCGGTGTGGTCCATTGTAAAGATTCATTCTACGGCCAGCATCAACCTGAAAGAATGCCGGTTGGTTATGAGCTACTGGATAAATGGTCCGCCTGGACCAAGGCCAACACCCTGGGCTCGGAAATGGAAAGTGCGGCGCTTTTTATTGTGGGGCAGGTTCTGGGCATGAGGACCGGCTGCATTCTCAACACGGTTTGGAACAAGGACCGCCAGAAGCAGGGCCTGGAAGATAAAGAAAGCCATGACACCACGCTGGCCTGTAAAGCCGCCGTTGAAGCTGTCCGTATTTTGATCAAGCAGGATAAGGAAGCGCAATAAAACACAAACGAAACAGCCGCGAAATCATATTTTCGCGGCTGTTTAGGATATCGTCATGGGGCGTTTCGAAGGCAAGTTCTCACGAACGCCTTATTTAAAGCGTCCGTGGCTGAACCAGTTGTTGTACTCTGAAAAGCTGATGAACATATTGCTCGGATCGATGCCGGCGATTTCGGTCAGCGCCGCGGCCAGTCCGTGGGCGAATTCTTCCTTCTTCTCGTCCGGCGACATCAAATAAAGGCAGATATTGACATAGACGCAGTTTTCCGGGACACCGCGATAATACATCTGCTGCGCATCGTCGAAGCGCATCATCAGGACTTGTTCAGACTTCCCCGGAAGGATCTCGATCAGCTGACCCACGCGGGCTTTGAGTGTTTCTCTCTGATCATCGGACAGTTTTTGGGCCATGTGTATATGTACGTAGGGCATCTCGTAAACCTCTCTTTTTTCTGCTGATTGGATCGTCAATTGCTTATATTGTGTTGTCATTTGCTTATATTGTAACGCATTTTAACAAGATGAGATGGATGACTCACTCAAGTTGATGTCAGATCAGTGCATGCCAAAATCAAGTCCCGGCAGTTTTCTTTTTCCGCAGGAACCAGACCGCCCCGGCGGCCACAAGCAGCAGCGCCACGCCCGCGATGATCCAGACTAGATAACTGCGTGAGGTCTGCGGTTTATCCTCCGGCAGAATGGCCACCGCTGCACCGGCGATGGTTTTTGTCGTGATCACGTATTCCGACATACTGTTATTTTGATAAGTCACCAGGCCCTGCTCACCGACCGTCAAATCCTGAGCAATCAGCGTGAAACGGCCCTCCGCCGCGTCGAAGCGGTAGACATTGACTTTGCTGCCCGTAGCCAAAGGTGTATTGATGGCAAAACTCGCCGTGCCGGGAAGCGCACCGTGATGGTTGAAGCCGTAGCTGAAACTTTCAAATCCCTCTCCTATACTGTCCAGCATGGTCTGCTCGTGGGCCGCCTTGCTCAGACCGATATCATAGAGCATCCCCGCCTGAGTTCCGGTCACTGAGCTGCCTCGGAAGGTCAAGCCGAAGCCCGGCTGCGTGAAGCTGAGCGAGGCCTCAGGGTTGCCCTTGAGCGCGGTAAAATAGGCCTCGGAAATGACGGTGCCTGTAGCCTCGTCGAGGGCCACTTGAAAGTCGCCGCCTTTGCCGTTATTGATTTGATCGACCATATCACCGTAATTCAGAAGCGATCCGATTTCGTCCATGAAATTAGGATTGACGTTGAAGGGTTGATCCCTCAAGTCGTCCACACCGATCGGCTGGATCATTTCATAACCGTTTTTGTAGATCGCCAGTTCTTCATTGATGATTTGTTTCAAATTGGCTTTCATCTCCGCGGCTTCTTCCTCTGTGAGAGGCAAGTCGATTTCTCCCGGCGCGTAGTAATGATACTGGTCGCAAACAGGCGTATTGTCCTGCATAATGATGATCTCACCAAATTTGATGAAGTTGATTCCGGTCATGCTCTGTGAGCCATCGAAATAAACCAGGTTGCGGGCTGTCGCTGCCGTGAGCTCGAGACGGGTATTCCAGTGGATGTACGCGGCACCATTGATCCAATCACGATCGCGTGTGTAAACATCTTTGGGGTCGTCGCAGCGCAAGGTCACCAAGCCCTGGTAGCCCGCAGGTGTAGTCACCAGGCTCTGAGGTTTGTCGGCCGGACTCGTCATGACAGCGCTCAAAGCTACATTCTCCAACGGCACAGCGGGCTGTTTGAGCGTGCGCACCGGTAACCAGGACTTGGTGACGGTCAATTTACAGATCTGCGTGTCCGAACCGATTGGGTTTTGCACCTTTAACACAAAGTCATAGACGCCAGGAGCTATGCCGCCAATCAGACCTCCTTTCACACTGAGCAGGCCGGTGCCGGAATCGATCGAAATTTCCTCGGGCAGCGGCAGCTCATCGCCGGATTCCGAGACAATGGGCTCGAGCGAATAACTGAGCGGAAAGCTGCCCTGAGCGGTGAATTGGACCGTAAAGTCAGTCTGAGCCTGTGCCATACTGAACTCATAATTGTCGCGCCGGTTCGCCAAGACAGGCACAGTGCCCTTGATCATGGTACAGCTGTGCACATCGTATCCATAGGCGTTGCGGGCTTCGACATTGAGACTATACGTTCCGGACAGAAGTGATTGCAGCACAGTCAGTACACCGGTCGCGGCATCGATGCTGACCCCCTGCGGTGCGGGACGCCCTTCCGGGGTAATCACCGACCAGCTGATCGGAGCTGTGCCGCTGGCCGTGAAGGGAACGCTGAGGTCAGCCGTACCATCCATGACGAAATAAGTATTGTATTCGTCGACCTTAATGAGCGGAGGCTGGGGAAGAGGTGCCGGCGTCGCTGTGGGAGTAGGAGACACGGAAGACTCCGGCTCAGACGGCGGTGTGGGTGTTGGCGTCGGTGTCGGTGTTACGGAAGGCTGAACGACCACCGTACTTTCGGTCACGGTAAGCGTAAAGCTCTGCTCCTGTGGAGGTGAGGCATCGTGTCCCTGCTTTGGGTCAGGCATATTAGGGGCAATGACCGCGATACCTTCCTCGACGTGAACGGTGAACGTGTATACCCCCGGGCTGACCGTTGGGGTGATATGCAGTAAACCGTTGTTTTCATCGATCCACACTCTTTGAGGGGCCCCGATCAGACTGTACTTCGGTAAATAACCACTGGCCTCGACTTGAAAAGTGGAATCCAGACCCGCTTCCACAGTGGTCTCTGCTGCGCTGTTGATTTTGATGGGGTTGGGGTGTTCCTGCCAGACCCACTCCGTGCTGATGCGCTGCTTAATAACTGCCGTTCCGGTCGGATCTCCGTTTTTATCCAGGACAGGCTGCAGCGTAAAGTCACCCTCGCGCGTGGTGGCAACGGGGTTGATCAGATCTTGCGAGGAAAAGCCCGTGATTTCATAGCTCAGCATGTCCGCGGTCACCGCGCGCAGTCCATTCGGATTAGCGATCCAAAGAGATTCATCATACTGCATACGGTTGATGACTTTGTTCCCCTCAACACGACGACTGTAGGAATCTTCTACTTCTTCTAAAGTTCGCGTGATTTGGAAATCAGGCAAACTGGGTGTCAAGCCATACAGGACCCAATTTTTTATGTCTTCTTCGATCCACAGCGAGGCCTTCACACCAATCCAGGGCGGGGGCAGGACAGGGGCCGTCTTTTGTTCGCCGTTTTCATAATAAACATTGACCTGATCTGAAATTTCGAGCACATCGATCACACCACTGGGCTGTGTAACGCCGGCAAAATCATACGGGTTGCGGGTATCGAATTCGCCTTTGGCGTTGGTGACGGTAAAGGCCGTTCCGCTTAAGATGTAGTCCGGATGCTTGCCAGCGTACATGCCCCAATCGTTGAAGGGGGATATTTTGATTGGCCCCTCGTAATAGACCAGCTCGGTCTGGATCTCATCCGGATCGAGGCGGTCCGCCTCCCAGTCGATCACGCGCTTCGGCTCGACTTTGCCTGTGATGTAATCGTTGAACAGGTCGGCATAAGTGATGGTAATGTCGGTAAAGGGCAGGATCGGTGTAGCCGGGCCCACAAAGAAAGTCTTCATGTCACCGGCCGTGCTGATCGGCGCGATGAATTCCAGCCAGACCTGATCACCGTCGAAGCAGATCTCCTGCTTTTCTTCGAAGAATTCACCCTCGTCGTTCGTCTGGGCAAAACCAGTCTCAGGATAGGTCCTCACCTTGTTCTTCAGGAGCTTTTCGCTATTGGCAATGTCCTGCTGGAGGAGTGTCTCGCGCTGTCCGACCGAGAAATCATCGATGGAACTTCTCGGCACGATCCACACCCGATATTGAACGCCGACAGAGGGTTCATAGGCTGCCCCGGTGGCCGTTGGTTCTTTCTCAATCAGACCTCCGACTCGGCCCGGGCTGATATAGGTCTCCAGAAACCCCACCCTGTAGCCGTGCATGTCGGGCTGCTGCTTTTTATAGATCGTGGGTCTGGCCCGCATCAAATTGAAGCGTTTATCCGCAATCGTGAGATAGACCTCGATCGAGGCATAAAGCTCGATATCGAGCATGGAACCATCGGATTCGACGATCACACCCGCCCCCAGGAGCACCCCCGCCCCGACCAGATCAAAGCCCAGCAATTCAACACCCAGCATAGGCCCCAGCTTGATATAGCCGTTGATGCGGCCGTTCATCCCGCAGTCACCTGTGATTTGGGGAACATCAGGCTCGAAAATGGGGTGGAAGCTGGTCGGGACATATAGGAAAGTCCCCCCTCTGACCCCCATTTTCACCCCGGTGGTCTCGCGGGCCTCAATGTCCAGCCTGATGCTCCCATCCATCCCGATGATGGCAAAAATACCTCCATAGACCGAACCAATGCCAAAGGGAATGTCAATGCCGAACAAGGGCACCCGTATCTCTTCATGGACCTCCGCGTCCAGCGTAGCGATGAGATAGGACTCTTGCTTCAGCTTCATCGATAGTTCGTAACCGTCTCCCCTGGAATATCGTCCCGTGACCTGCATGGCGTCGACCGCGAAACCGCCGGAGAGCGTGACCGTGATGCGGCTGTTACCGACTTTGCCCTGCAGAGCTGTCGCGTCTTTAAAGTCCAGTTCAATCAGATTATCTCCGGTCAGGTACTTGAACCTCTTGTCTTCATCGTCCACCGCCACCGTTACAACACTGTTTTCCACGTTATTGGCAAACATACTGATGTTGGCTTTATTCAGCGTGACCGTGTCCTCTTTCAATTCGAAATCGTCAATCACCTCGTGCAGCTGCGGCTGGGTGACCGTGTAGGTTGTTTCCAGCGCCTGAACCAGAGGACCCAGTTCCGGGTCCGCTCCGAATACGTCGGAGTAGACGGTCGGAGACGTCACCTTAAAAGCGGTTCCCGCCGCCTCATCCACGATGATCGTATCGTTGGGTACCGCCATGCCTAGCGCGTTGTCGAGGAGGCTTTTGCGGATATAACCACCCTTCTCGATGATTTTATTAGGAGGCTGTTTCTGGACATCGCTATCTGACAGAATTTGACCCATGTCAGCCAGACCTGATGAGATCTGGTTGATGACCATGACCTTTTCGTTGAGCTGATATGAGACTTTATCAGGTGAAAAGGCGGCCGGGGTCAAACCGTCCAGAATATTGCTCCAATTGCTGCTGGGAGGGGCCATCAGGTCGAGATCAAGAGCAGGTTCCGAAGAGGTATTCTCGAGTTGATTGTACGTCAGGCTCTGTCCGGATGCGGTGTTTTCCTCGTTTGAATCATACTGCGAGGCCAGGAGCGTCGGGCTGTAAAGACCCAGCACGATGAGACAAAAAAGCAAGCAGGACACTAACTTTTTCATAAAACTATCTTCCTTCCAATCTCAATAAATAATGAGTATATTTGGAACGATTGCTGCTTTCATTATAAATAGAACTCGGTTCACTGAACAGAGAGGATTGGGGTAAGCAGCAGATAATTTCGTGATTTATGCGTTTATCGGCAGCCGTTTCGCGTCTGATCCGCTAAATGCGATACCGAAAAATCGACATAAAAAAGTCTGCTGATTTTAGTTAAAAACAACAGACTGAAATTTTGTGTAATGTGGTCAAACCATACGGCTGCGATATTAATTAAATTCCCAATTTGGCCTTTAGCTCCGCCAGAAATTCCTCTTCGTTGAAAGCGCCTTTCTTGGCAATCATCCGCATGCTGGCGACATTTCCCATCGCGTGGCGCATGACAGGATTATCCAGCTGCTTGAATTTTTCAGACATCGATTTCAAGACAGCGAAAGCCTCCGGATGGACCTTTATTAGTTCGTTCAGCTTGGTCTCCGCGGTGAGCGTAAACACTTGGTCTGAGGCGGTGTTTTCGACTGCCGGGCTTTGCTCCGCTGCAGCTACTGGGGGCTTTCCGGCCATCTCTTCAGCAGAAACTCGGCGCGCACCGGGTTCCTTGGTTTTTGAACCCTCGAAGTAAATTTCCAGCGGTTTCAGATCCTGCACGGCTTCCAGACAGCCCACATAGCGCTCGTTCTCATCATAAAGACCGAAGTACTGGATCAGCAGCCTCAAGTCACCTTTCGGAAAGAAGAAACTTGCTGAAAGACGGCGGCGGTTCTTTAAATCATCTAAAATTCTTGTCACATGCTCCAGGGCCGCGGGCGGGTGGCAAAGGTAAACACTGCGTCCGAGTATGGTCTTGGTACGGCTGAAATAGCGCGGGCTCATCTCATTGAAATAAATGACATTGTCGTCGTCGTCCAGGACCGTAATATCGAGCTCCAGGGTGTTGAGCAGCGCACGCAGCTGGGTGTTGTTGAAGGAACCTGTCGGCAGGACGATTTCGCCGGCCGCGGGCGGCGCGGCAGTGACGCCCTTTTGCCCGTTTAACCAGGTGTTGGCATCCGACAACGCGGCACCTTCAATGCCCTCCAGAAACACATAGCCGATCTCCAGTGCTTCTTCGGCAATCAGCACCCACTCATCAGCCTGAACATTTTCCAGCACCATCGGCATGAGGATCTCTCTTTCGAGCTTGATCATCCCGAGGACGTCTTCCGCCAGTTTACTCAGGGTCTCACGCAGCTCATCTTCACTCGCCGTGCTATTTTCGAAGAGCCGGATGGCACGTTTGAGCGCGGTTTTGTTGCGTTCTTCGTTTTCCCACATCACCGTCGAAGGTCCAGTGATACCGGCCTTTTCCAGATAGGGAAAGAAAAGCATGTCTTTTTTGTCGTAGTGCTTACGCAGCTTGCTCACGCCCGCCAAGGCCTCAAGCACGGCAGCGCGCATGGTCTCCAGTGTTCCGCCCGCAAGCAAGGGAGCGATGTTTTTTTCGATATACGCGCTCAGACCCAGATTTTCTGCGGCGAACATCTGCGCCGGGTGCCCGCTGGTCTGCAGCTCAACTTGTACGTGGGCTTCGATTTTGCCATCCAGCAGAGAGGTGTGAAGCGAGCACAACTCACCGATTTCCTGCGTGGCCGTTCCTTGTTTAAGCAGAAGCTGTTCCGCCGCAGCGATTTCTTCCACCGTCACTGTGGCAAAAGAATCATTGAAATCCGCTTGAATCGCCTGCACATCCTCGGGTGAATCGAGGCGGGCCAGAAAATCCTTCAACAACGAGGCTCTGTTTTGTGTTTCGTTTTGACTCATGATTTATTCTCCGTACTGCTTATAGCAAATCAGTTCATTCAGTAAGCCTATGCTAATAGAAATCCGCGCTTACTAATATGATTTGGATCAATTATTGAAAATTTTGTAGATTCGGAGAAGTTCTATGTGCACTTTTGCACAGCCACCTCAGCTGTGTCCATAATTTCACGATTCGTGTCCAAACCACAATTTTCAAGCTATTCCGCGTTCGAATATGCCGGCGCAAAACCCCTTAAATCAAAGAACTCCGGCATTTTATCAATACCGGAGTCTTTTGTGGAGCCTTCAACCGGAGTTGAACCGGTGACCTCATCCTTACCAAGGATGCGCTCTACCATCTGAGCTATGAAGGCAATTGTGCGTTGTGAAGTCGTAGAGCTGAAGTGCAGAATACATCATAAACAATCAGGATGAAAAAAACAAGTACTTAGGAAATTTTAGCTTGAAGGTATGAAATCGGAGCGAACGATGGTGTCTCCTTTGCCCATTTCTAGGGAATTTAGTGCATAAATTCCCTAGAAATGGGCAAAGGTACGACATTTTGCAGGACAAAAAACGCTCTGTCTTTGTAAGATTGATGTACATCGTTTAGGATACAGATGGACGGGGGATAAAAGTATGGCGAGAAAAGCGGTCTTGGCTCTGGTGGGAACCCTTGATACGAAAGGCGAAGAATACGCATTTGTGAAAAATGAAGCCCTGCGCTGCGGGGTGGATGTGCTCGTGATCGATACGAGTGTCTTGGGTGAGCCGAGTTTCAAAGCGGAAATTACAGCTGAAGAAGTGGCAAAAGCGGCCGCTGTCAAACTCGAAGACTTTCGAAAAAACATCGAAGGTGACACACGGGTCCATGCCAACAAGGCGATGAGCCGCGGCTTGTCGCTTATTTTAAAACAGCTGCTGGAAGAGGACAAAATCGACGCGATCCTGGGCATGGGCGGAACAGGTGGCACGGACTTGATCAGTGCGGCCTACAGAGCGCTGCCGCTGGGCGTGCCCAAACTGCTGGTCTCGACGATGGCCTCCAACAATACCAAACCCTATGTGGGCAGCAGCGACATCGTCATGATGAACGCGGTGACCGACATCGCCGGACTGAACAGTGTCTCACGCATTGTTTTGGCCAACGCGGCGCACGCCGCGGCAGGTATGGCCAAAGCGTATCCCGCGACCAGAAAATTTATGGAGCACGCCCGTCCGCTGATCGCCATCACGATGTTTGGTGTCACCACACCTGCGGTCATGGCCATCAAAGCCATTTTGGAAGCCCATGAATTTGACGTAGTGATTTTTCATGCCGTGGGGCAGGGGACAGCGATGGAGGAGCTGATCGACGCCGGAGTGATTGATGGCTTGATCGATTTTACGCTGCCGGAACTTTTGAACCACATTCACAAGGGAATTTTTGACGCAGGACCGGATCGCATGAACGCAGCGGTCAGGAAGGCGATTCCGCAGGTGGTATCGCTGGGCGCTATCGAATGTTTTAATTTTGCCGCGCCGGAAACAGTGCCGGAAAAGTACAGGACTTCAGAACGAAAAATAATTCTGCACAACCCCAACATCACGTCGTTGCTTGCGAGTCCGGATGAACTGGTCCATTTGGCGGAATATGTCGCTGAGCACCTGAATCGGGCGGCTCAGAACAGCCATGTCGCTTTGATGATGCCCCTGAAAGGCCTGGATAAGTACATGGCTGAGGGCGGGCCCTGGTTCGGAGCGGAATATTTGAAGCCCCTTTTTGACACACTGCGCGAAAAACTGGATCCATCCGTCGAACTTGTAGAAAAAGACAATCACCTCAACGACCGGGCGTTCGCGGAGGCGACCGCTGAGAAATTCCTGGAGATCTGGGCAAAAAAGAACTAAAATTTCAAGTTTTCTCCGTGTGTGATTCTTGAACTATTCGTGAAGACTGTTAAGCTGTTAGTATTCGGTTTTGTGTGTTGGAGGAGAGGCGTTGATGGCGAAGAATATGCTTCACAGCGAGCGACACAGGAAACTGTTCAAGTTCTTTAAGTGGATCCTGAAAGCGCCTATCTGCAAGCGTTTCAACTATAGTTTCGAAAAAGTGGAAACTGAGCACAAGCCCTACCTCGTTGTTTGCAATCACAACAACGACCTTGACCCGGTCATGCTGTCCTTTGCGTTTGACCATATGTACTATGTGGCAAGTGATCACATCTTCCGGCTGGGTTTCCTTTCCAAAATTTTGGTTTTTTTGGCGGGCCCGATCCCGCGGCGCAAGGCGACGATTTCTTCATCCACGGTCCTGGAGATGAAGCGCAGAATCATGGCCGGGCACAGCATTTGTATTTTCGCGGAGGGGGAGCGTTCCTATGATGGAAACACCGCCGGGATTCACCCCACGATGGGGAAACTGATCAAATCCATGCGGGCCACCCTCGTGACCTATCGCCTCACTGGCGGCTATTTCACTTCACCACGATGGTCTTTTTCACGGCGCCTGGGCGAAATGCATGGTGAATTGCGGGGTATTTATCCCTACGAAGAACTGGCGAATAAAACGCCGGCCGAGATCAAAGATCTGGTACAGGCGGACATTTCCGAATATGCTTATTTTGATCAAATCAAGCAGCCGATTGCCTACAAAGGAAAAAATCTGGCGGAGGGACTCGAAACCGCGCTTTATTTTTGCCCTCTTTGTCATGAGATCGGCGGTCTATCGGCCAAAGAGGACACGATCAACTGCCATTGCGGATTTTCCAGCACTTTGGATGAGTATGGTTTTTTCTCGGAGCCTGCGCCCAAGACCTACACGGAATGGTACATTATGCAAAGAGGAGCCCTGCGTGCGATGCTGGCCAAGGGCAAAAGCCTGCCCTTTTCCGACCGGGTAAGGCTGGTGCGTGTGGGGGATGAGAAAAATCTGGAAATCACGGAAGGCGTGTTAAAATTGACTAAGACGAGTCTTTCGATCGGAGATGACCCGGCCGCGACTTTCCTGGTACAGGATTTACCTCTTTTAGGGATGCATGGCCGCAATCGTCTGGTCTTCCTGCACGGTGAGGACTACTACGAAATACTTGCACCTAAAAAATTCAATGCTCGTTACTTTCTACATATCTACGATTACTACAAAAATAATGAGGTAAACAGATGAATTACAATTGGTCCCCTCTGGTCTCTTCCGGTATCCTCGCTGCGCTCATTATTCTCGCGAATATTTTGAGAAAAAAAGTGGGCTTCATCAGGCGTGGTTTGGTGCCAACGGCGGTCATCGCAGGATTCATACTCTTACTCCTGCGCAATTTCGGACTTTTAAACATGGATGCATCCTTCCTGGAGCAGTTGACTTACCACGGGATTGCCATTGGTTTCATCGCGATGTCACTGCGTATCGCCAGTCCTGAAAGCAAAGGGGCCAAGTACATCGGCGCCAAAAGCGGTGCCCTGATCGTAAGCACTTATCTGGTGCAGGGCGTTGTTGGACTGATAATCACGGTTGGTTTGGCTTATACCGTGATGCCTAAGCTCTTTAAAGCGGCCGGAGTCTTATTGCCAATGGGTTATGGGCAGGGACCGGGCCAGGCCAATAATGTAGGCACTTCATATGAAGCCCTGGGCTTTATCGGAGGGCGTTCTTTTGCCTTGGCGATTGCGGCGGCAGGTTACCTTTGTGCATGTATAGTGGGTGTGATTTACCTGAATTATCTGGTCAGAAAAAAACGGGTGGAACGGGGCAATCCGGAAGATATCCATGGCTCGGTCACACTTGATACTTATCAGGACAAGGGAGAGCTGCCTATTTCTGAATCGGTGGATCGCTTTTCCATCCAGGCGGCCCTGGTGCTCTTTGTTTATCTGCTGACTTATCTCTTGACGCTTGGCATCACCAGTGGTCTTGAGGCGGCGGCTCCGGGCCTGGCGAAAACGGTCAACTCACTGCTCTGGGGCTTCAACTTCATCCTCGGTTCGATGGTGGCGATGCTGTCGCGCGGTCTGCTTGATTTTGCCAGGAAGAAGGGCATCATCCATCTGCAGTACCAGAACACCTACTTGCTCAGCAGACTGTCAGGACTGGCCTTTGATGTGATGATTGTCGCGGGTATCGGTTCCATTGAAATGGAACAGCTGGAGGGTCTGTGGCTGCCGTTTGTGCTGCTGGCCATCGCCGGCGGCGTGGTTACTTTTTACTATATCAAGCACATCGCTGCGTTGATATATCCGACCTATTATTATGAAGGAATCGTATCGATGTACGGGATGCTCTGCGGTACCATCAGTTCGGGCGTGCTGCTGCTGCGTGAAATTGATCCTGAGATGAAGACGCCGGCTGCGAATAACCTGATCACGGGTTCGAGCTACGGCATTGTGTTTGGCGCGCCGATTCTGATCTTGATCAATCTCGCGGTCGCGTCGACGACGATGCTCTTTGTTTCAATTGGTATAATGATCGTCTATTTTGGGCTGCTGTATTTTTTCATTCGTGATTTTAAGAGTAAGGAAATTCTTGCCGCTGCGAAAATCAAAGAAACGGAGTGAGCGGCAGCCGGTGTTTTCCAAAAAATTCAGTGAAACAAGCACTCAAGCCCCAAGGTCAGCAGGAGAATAATATGCATTTCAGTTTTACCAAGGGTCTGAGCCAAGCTTTGAAACTCAAGTTGTCGTCTACGGCGGAAACCCTTGATCCGTTCAAGCATTGGATCTGTACTTTCTACGAATACCGCAGGCGCAAGGTCATCATCGCGGTGCATGAACCCAGCGGTTTTGTGGTTCTCATCAATGGGATCAAACCAAAAGACTATCCCCGTGTGGGGGAATTACTCTTGAAAGCCATCATTGGCTCCATGACCCGTTATGGGATTCGCCCCGACGTGATTGAGCGCTTTGTGGAAGGCCCTGCAGCCCTCACACTGAGTCTGAGTTCCAATCCCCAAAAGACCCTCATCGCCTCGACAGCCAAGCGAGATCTGGGCTTTGATGAAGCGAAATATGACATGCACAACGGAGCAGGCACCATCCTTAACGCGATGGCCGGTTTCAAACCGAAATTTCAAGAAAATCAGCGCAACACTTTGTTCATGGCCAGCTTGCAAGAGGCATACGGGGAAGAGCTATTCGAGACCGTCGGCCTGGACCTGAGCGTCCGGCTTGATCTGGGAGATTATGTCGCTGAAAGGCGTTTTGTGGTGCCCCTCGCTTTTAATTTTGCCCAATTGAATTATGTGATCCAAGCGCTGTTTAGCTGGCAGAATTGTCACCTCTATAATTTCGAGTTGAAATACGAAATTGGCAAAAGTATCCTGTACTTTCCTTACGAAGACAAGATCTTTGGTGATGACTGGCATGAGATGAACGGCTTGATTAAGCCGGAAGAGCGTTTGTCATTTCAATACACACTAGCTGGACTTTTGACTGCTCCGCAGAGCATCAAATACGAGTACGATTTTGGGGATAGCTGGACTCACGCGATAAGCGTAAATGGCGTCGTCAAGGACTACAATAAGCGTGAAGTTACGTTTGTGTCCGGTTTTGGTGATGCGGCCCTGGAGGATTCCGGTGGTCCAAGTGGTTTCGCGCGGCTGCGAAGAATTCTGGCTGATCCCAAGGATGAAGAACACGACAGCATGGTCGAATGGGTGGGACCACAATGGCATGCCCTCTGCGCGTATGAACTGTCGAAAATGCAGCGCCGCGCCGGCAGCTTTAGGCTGGGTGAGCCCGTTGGACCGTATCGTTATCCCCTTCGAGAAAATCGCTATCTGATCTACTGAAAACACGGTCATGAGCGAGGCCGTGACAGAAAAGAGATGCATCTATGCAAAATTTATCGGCTCCGGCACAAGAAAATGAGGCGACAGCCACCGTCCTGCTCGTGAAACTGGGTCATGCGTTTGACGCTGTCGCGCTGAACCGTGCAGCTTTTTTAAAGCAGCCGGCAGACCCTGAAAACATCCACCAGCTGCGCGTCGCCATGCGCGCGTACAAATCATTGCTTACACTCACTAAGCCCTTTTTACCACGGAGGGTATATCAAAGTATCCAGTCGCTGCAGCGCTCTCAGGCCCAAAAGACGGCCAGGCTGCGCGAAATCGATGTATTGATCGCGCTTATTGAAACCTTGCCGAAAGAAATCCTGCCGTTACCGGGCACGGTCAAGGGCGGAAAGCATCCGGATGACGCCCGCAGCATACTATTGGAAGCCTTTAAAATGAGACGTTTGGAGCATCAGGCGCGCTGTTTGGCATATGTTCAAGCCGCCGATTTCGAGGAGGGCATTCACGCAGCCCAAACGCTGTTACTCGAACATTTGGATCGTCAAAGCTTTGATCAAACCAGCGTGACAGACTTGATTTATCCGCGCCTGGAGAAATGGTACAGCTCCATGCTGCTGCGCATGGAAGATTATCACGAGTTCAATTTTGCCTATGTTCATCGCACGCGCATCATGGCTAAAAAAACGCGCTACATCAGCGAACTCTTCGAGCCATATCTGAATCCGCTGCATTTGCGCTGGCTGAAAAATGCCAAAGCCTTACAGACTGAGTTGGGTGAGATCTGCGATTGCATCAACAATCAAGTCCTGATTCTGGACATCCTTTTTCCTCCTGAAGAAGCGGCTGCGGAGCGTACAGCGGCCGGACTAAAAAATCAAAGCAAGCTGAGGCGCGCAGCTAATTTATTGATTCTTGCAGAAAAAGCCGCGGAACTCGGCCACCGTGAAGCGCTCGAACAGCGCAGCTGGCTGACGAGCATAAGAAAAGAAGGAGAGGTAGAAAACCATGCTGATTGATCTAACGATGAAAGTTACACCGCAAATACTGGACGCTGCCGGGAAGAATGATAAAAAGGCTTTCCTGGGCCACATTGGCACGCACTTCGACGCCATGAAACTTGAGTTTCCGTTGGCCTATACGGAACGCAGCGGGCTGATCTTTGATGTCAGCGATCAGCTTGACAAGGAGATCGACCTGGATGAGCAGAGCTTTGCCTTGATTGAAAAAGACATGTTCGTGGTTTTCTATACGGGATTTATTGAAGATGAGGGCTACGGGAGTGAAAAATATTTTAAGGAGCACCCTGTACTGTCCATGCGCCTGATTCATGCGCTGGTCGCGCGGGGGGTGTCCATGATTGGCCTTGATTTCGCCGGGGTGCGCAGGGGAGAAGAGCATACGCCTGTCGATCAGCTGTGCGCGGATCAAGGCGTGTTTATCGTGGAAAATCTCTGCAATTTGAAACTTGTCCTGGATCACTGCAAGCAGCCTTTCATTGCGCGTACTTTCCCGGTGAATTATGCCGAACTGACCGGACTGCCCTGCCGCGTTGTCGCGGAGTGCGGGTGAGAGAGTCAAAGGCATAAAAAAGCCCCGCAGCACCCATGGCCAAAATTAATCAGCCTGAACGCAGCGGGGTGTTTGGATTCCTGACTTTATGAGATAGACAGCAAAATATCGAACTTACCTGAACCCGAAAG
>CAYNZF010000032.1:20458-21445 GCA_964401615.1 uncultured Oscillospiraceae bacterium | reverse complement strand
GGCTTCATTGATTTCTTCAATTACACCCGATACCGGCGCGTTCATCTCACTGACCGCTTTGACCGATTCGATATCACCGAAAGCATCGCCTGCAGTAACCGCGTCACCCACTTCACCCAGATTTACAAAGACAATGTCACCGAGTTCATCGACCGCATGCTCAGACAAGCCAACCAAAGCGGACCCATCTTCCAGAAGTTCTACCCATTCATGCGTTTCCGCGTACAATTTCATTCCCATAATTTTTTCCTCCACTGAATTCTATTTAGTTCTTTTATAAAATGGCAAAGCGACGACTTCCGCTGTCACTCTGCGACCACGCACATCCACTTCCAGTTCTGTACCGATATCTGCGAGTTCAGCAGCCACAAAGGCCATCGCTCCAGCGTATTTTACGAATGGCAGCTGGGTCCCGGAGCTTACAACACCGACTTCGCGCTCACCGGCAAAAACCAGACAGCCTTCACGGGCAATCCCGCGGCCGGTCATGCGCAGACCCACTCTCCGGCGGGTAACAACCGCTGACTCCTGGGCTGCTTTTCCGACAAAATCAGCTTTGTCAAACTTGATAAACATACCTAAACCGGCCTCCAGGGGAGACAGGCTTTCGCTGAGTTCGTGCCCGTACAATGGCATGCCTGCTTCCAGGCGCAGGGTATCTCTGGCACCCAGACCGCAAGGGACCGCACCTGCCTCAACAAGGGCAGTGTAAATCGCCGCTATGGCTTGATGTGCACCGTAGATTTCAACGCCGTCTTCACCCGTATAGCCGTTCCGACTGAGCAAGCAGCTTTGACCCGCAACTGTGGTTTCGGGGGTAAAGGCATAATATTTGGTCGGAATATCCTTGGGATCCATCAGGGTCGAGACGAGTTCAATCGCCTTGGGGCCTTGCAGCGCGATTTGACTGATGTCAGCCGAGACATCGGTCACGTTTACTCCATCAAATACAAAGCGCTGCAGGAATGCGACATCTTTGTCTTTGTT
>CAYNZF010000032.1:6206-20448 GCA_964401615.1 uncultured Oscillospiraceae bacterium | reverse complement strand
GTGCTATGGCTTTCGGCCCCTGCAGAGCAACCTGGCTTATTTCCGAAGAAACATCAGTGACAGTTACGCCTTCAAATGTATAGCGCTGTAAGTGCGCGATATCCTTGTCCTTATTGGCGGCATTTAGAACCAGCATGTAACGCTCCTTGCTGTAGCAATAGACCAGCAGGTCGTCCACCGTTCCGCCGCTTTCGTTGAGCAGGAGAGCATAGCGCATGCGTCCTGCCTCCAGGCTCTCAATGCGATTGCTGAGCACCTTGTCCAGATATTCGGCTGCCTTCGGTCCGGTGACCATGGCTTCACCCATGTGTGAAACATCAAAAATGCCCACGGCTTCCCTGACGGCCATGTGCTCTTTCATCACACCGCTTGGGTATTGGATCGGCAGTTCATAGCCCGCAAAATCTACCATCGTCCCTTTAAGTTCAAGATGTTTTTCATATAAAAAGGTTCTCAATGACATTTTTTTGACTCCTTCACTTTTGCCTGAAAGTATACTTGAAATAGACAGAAGTGAACAGTTAAGTACGTCACACTTACTCGACAGTGACCGATTTAGCCAGGTTTCTGGGATGGTCGACATCGAGTCCTTTGCCGTAAGAAACATAGTAGGCAATCATCTGGAGGTAAACGACACTGAGAAAAGGGCTGAACATCGGGTCACAGAGGGGCAGATTGAAGCGGGTGTCATAGAGATCGTCGTACTCGGGGAAATCCTCGTTGGTGATCAGAAAGACGGTAGCACCGCGGCTTTTGACTTCGCGGATATTGGACACCATCTTGCTGTGCAAGGACTCCTGGGTCGCGAGGGCGATGCAGGGCACTCCTTTGGTGATGAGTGAAATAGTGCCGTGCTTGAGTTCACCTGCTGCATAAGCCTCAGAATGGATATAGCTGATTTCTTTGAGCTTGATTGAACCTTCCATCGACAAGGCATAATCGATGCCGCGGCCGATAAAGAAGAGGTCGGGGCTTTCGACAAGCGCGAGGCAGTCTTGTTTGACCTTCTTTTCGTACTTGAGCACATCTTCTACCTGCCGGCTGACCAGTTCCAATTTCTGAACGAGGACACGGGCGTGGTCAGCGGTCAGCGTGCCGCGGGCCATGCCGCAACGCAGCATCAGCACGAACAGGCCGGCCAGCTGGACGCTGTAGGCTTTGGTGCTGGCGACCGCAATTTCGGGTCCGGCGTGTGTATAGAAAACATGGTCGGCCGTTCTGGCGATGGCTGAGCCTTTGACATTGACGATGGCCAGCGTCGGGCAGCCTTTGCTTTTAGCTAAATTGAGGGCGGCCAGACTGTCTGCGGTTTCACCGGACTGTGAGATGACGATGACCAGACTGCGCTTATCGATGATCGGGTTGGCATAACGGAATTCAGAAGCGATCTCTACTTGCACGGGGAGGCGCAGGTAGGATTCAAACCAGACACGGCCGACCAGACCGGCGTGCATGGCCGTACCGCAAGCGGTGATGACTATTCTGTCTACGTCTGTGAACAGGCGATCCGGGATGTTGTCGACGGATAAATCGGGCAGTCCGTGCTGGAGACGGGGGCGCAGGGTGTTTTTCAGCGCCTCGGGTTCCTCGTGGATTTCTTTTTGCATGTAATATTCGTAGCCTTGCTTTTTGGCACCTTCGATATCCCAATGCACTTCTTCCCATTCAGGCGTCAGCGCCCTGCCCTTGTAGTCATAGAGCTGTACACTTTCGCTCGTGAGGCGGGCGATGCTTTTTTCGGGCATAGGAAAATACGTTTTTGAGTAACTGATCGTACCCAGAATGTCAGAAGAAACGATTGCGCCATCCGAGCATTGGCTGACCACAAGCGGACTGCCCATGCGGGCCACGTAAATTTCACCGGGCCGGTCATGGAACAAAATGCAAAAGGCATATGAGCCGTCAAAGAGCGGCAGACAATTCTGCAAGGTTTTCAAGGGGTTGCCTTTGTAGCGCGAGCCGATCAGCAAAGCCGCGATCTCGGTGTCAGTCTCTGATTGGGGGTAGATCTCTTCACTTTCCAGCATGCCGGCGATTTCGCGGTAGTTTTCGATGATCCCGTTGTGTATGAGCGTCACTTTGGCAAAAGAATGCGGGTGGCAGTTCTTAAGGTTGGGTTCTCCGTGCGTCGCCCAGCGGGTATGTCCGATGGCAGTCCTGCTTTTCGTTTCAACGGCTTCGACCACTTCGGCGAGCGCGCTGACCCGCCCGACCGCCTTCAGTTCTTTGACCTGAGTCTCATCAAAGAATGCCATCCCGGCTGAATCGTAGCCTCTGTACTCAAGTTCACGCAAGCCATTAAGGACGACGGCTTTAGCCTCCAGCGTCCCTGTAAATCCGATAATTCCACACATAGAAATATCTCCTGTTCAGTTTTAGTGTTGAATTACGGAAATGTCGCCTCTGTTTTCGCGTCGCCGCGGGTTTTCTTCGACATATACGCAGCCGTGTCTGCGATGGAGCATCCGCCGAATTTTCGATGAACTCCACACCTCGTCATCCCATTCTCTTCCACCGGTGGGCTCTGCCTTGCAGGCCCGATCTCCGGTTCCATGAGCTGCAACATGGGTGCTGGCGCTAATACTTGGTCTTCCCCTTGTCAGAAGACGGCCGCGTTTCCGCGGGCGGGCCGGTGCGGTTGTCGCGCACTTTTGCCCTTATCGTAAACAAAAGCGAGTGGCTTTGCAAGAAAAGGCTGTACGGGAGCTCGGGTAAAATAGTTGAAGCAGCGCTATAATGCTCGCAGGGGAGGGTCTTAAATGAGTGAGAAAAAACATATCTATGGAAAACTTTTTATTTCCACCTTCTACTTGAGCGCTTTCACATTTGGTGGAGGCTATGTCATTGTTCCGCTGATGAAGAAAAAATTTGTGGATGAACTCGGCTGGCTCGAAGAAGAGGAAATGCTGAACCTGGTGGCTATTGCCCAAACATCACCCGGGGCCATCGCGGTCAATACATCGATCATTGTCGGTTACCGGATGGGGGGCTTCTGGGGGGCTCTGCTGACCGTTCTAGGTACAGTGTTACCTCCTCTGCTCATTATTTCGGTCATTTCGCTGTTTTACGACGCTTTTAAATCCAATGTAGTGATCAGCATGGCCTTGAAGGCGATGCAGGCGGGTGTCGCCGCGGTCATCGCGGACGTGGTCTTGAGTATGGGGGGCAAAGTCATCAGCGGAAAAAGTATGGTTTCCATATTTATCATGTTCGGAGCCTTTATCTGCTCGTATTTTTTAAAAATCAATATTTTCTACATCATTTTGGTCAGCGCATTGATTGGTGCCGTGCAGGTTTTGCTTCAGCGCCGTAAAAAAAGCGAGGACACACAAGCATGATATATTTAGAACTTTTCTGGAGTTTTTTTCAGGTGGGTCTGTTCAGCTTTGGTGGAGGCTACGCGGCTTTGCCTCTGATACAAGATCAGGTGGTCTATCTCAATCATTGGCTCAGCCTGAGCGAATTCACGGATCTGATCACCATCTCGCAGTTGACGCCCGGCCCCATCGCCATCAATTCAGCGACCTTTGTGGGGACTCGCATCGCGGGGCTCGGAGGTGCGCTCATTGCGACGCTCGCCTGTATTCTGCCGGCCTGCATCATCGTCTCCGTCCTGGCTTGGCTCTACTTCAAGTATAAAAATCTGACGCTCATTCAGGGCATCCTGGGTGGCTTGAGGCCTACGATCGTGGCCTTGATCGCGACAGCCGGCTTGTCGATCATTGTTTTTGCGTTTTGGGGAGAAGCCGGGGCATCTCTTGATTTCGGCGCCATCGATTTGGTCGCGCTAGGGATTTTTTCCGCGGGGCTGCTTGTTATGCGCACGCGAAAAATCAACCCGCTCTATGTGATCCTTGCTTCAGGCGTGGTGGGCGGTTTTATTTATCTGCTGATTTAAGCGGTTGAGCTGATTTTCTCTTGTGCGAACGCCTTCATTACTCGGCTGAAATATTTTGGGCGGCTTCCACCACATGTTTGATCAGAACCGTGGTTGTCACTGTGCCTACTCCACCCGGAACCGGAGTATATGCCGCGACCAGAGGCGCGACTTCCGCGGTTTTCACATCGCCGCACAAGTTTCCATCTTCATCGACATTGATGCCGACATCGATTACGATTTGACCTTCCGAAACAAATGAGCCGTCGACCACACCTGCTCTTCCGGCAGCTGCAATTAAAATTTCAGCCGAACGGCACTCAGCAGCCAGATCGACTGTGCGAGTGTGGCAGATCTTGAGCGTAGCGTTACGTTCCAGCAGGAGCATGGCCACCGGCTTGCCGATGACAAAACTGCGGCCGATGACGGCGACTCTTTTGCCCTCAAGAGGGATGCCGTAATAGTCCAGCAATTCAATACAAGCCTGAGCCGTGCATGGGGCAAAACCATTCTGACTTCCTGCGTAGACAGCGGCCTTGGATGCGTTGGTTATACCATCGACATCCTTGTGACCGACAAGTGTTTCACAGACTTTTTCATCGTCGATATGCTTGGGCAGTGGCCGAAACATCAGGCATCCGTGAATGCTCGGGTCATTGTTGATTTTTTCGACGCAGGAAATCAGTTCAGACTCGCTCACCTGATCCGTAAAATGAAAGCTCTGCACCAGGAGGCCGAGTTTCTCGCAGCGCAGCAGAATACTGCGTTCGTAGGCACTGTCGTCTTCACGCTCACCTACGCGAATCAAGGCAAGACAGGGATGGGTGCCCTGTTCTTTCAACTCCGTGACATCGGCGGAAATCTGTGCGCTCAAGGCGGCCACTACATCTTTTCCCAGCAATTGAATAGGCATTTCGCTTTCCTCGTCTTTTCTTTGTGGATATGTGTGGTTTCAGTGCACACTCTTTTTCAGTTTGGCAGCGATCTCTTCATAAATCTCATCCGCTTTGGCCGTGTAAGCGGCGACCTTTTCGGCGGTACTGCGGTTCAGCTCATCGGCATCTTCGCGATCGCGCATCAAGCGTGTGTTGATGTAAACGTTGACGGCCGCGGCTTCGAGGGAGGCTTTCAACATGACCGCCCCGCAGGCTACATCGCTGATGGCCATGGCTGTACCGATTTGACCCATGCGCTGCATGAGGTCGAGCGCATCACAACAGGTATCAACAATTTTTACCGGCACGGAGGCCGCGATGTCCAGGGCGTCTTCCATCACTCTTGCCTTGTATTCGGCTTGTTCGTCGCTCTCTTTGGGAAGCCCGTAGGCATTCGCTAAGGGTGAAAATGCCTCTGCGTCGGCGTCAATCAAGGCTAGAAAATTATCTTGCAATTCATCACACTGTTTTTTTAAGAGCATGATTTCATCTTGAACTTCCGCATACTTTTTCTTCCCCAGGGTCAAGCTGCCTACCATATTTCCCAAAGCCGTGCCGATGGCCGCGACCAGGGCCGCCGCTCCGCCACCACCCGGAACCGGTGCACCGGAAGCCAGCTGTTCAATGAAGCTGCTGCATTGCATCTCTTTAAAAGCCATAAAATACCTCTTTCTTTTCTACCTGAGCGCCATGGTCCGGAAGCCGGCACAATTCAAAACAAACCCGTGATCACACCGTTCTCATCGACATCGATGCGCTCAGCAGCGGGTTGTTTGGGCAGACCCGGCATTGTCATGATATCACCGGTCAATGCCACGATGAAACCTGCACCGGCCGAGAGCTTGAGACTGCGCACCGTGATTTCAAAATGTGCGGGCGCACCCAATTTTTTGGGGTCATCCGAGAAACTATATTGTGTTTTTGCTACACAGATCGGCAATTCACCAAATCCTTGCTCGCGCAGCTGAGCGGCTGTTTTCTGAGCTGCAGGACTGAGCACGGCTCCATCTGCATGATAAACCGATTTGGCCAACACATTGAGCTTGTCCTCAATACTGATATTCAAGGGGTAGGTGAATTTATACTGTGTTTTGCTTTCACAAAGTCTTATCACTTCTTCCGCAAGCTCGACGCCGCCAGCACCGCCTTTTTCCCAGACCTCCGCCAGTGCCACATTGACACCCATTTCCCGGCAAGCCTCACGGACCAGGTCAATTTCTGCGGCACTGTCGCTGACAAAGCGATTGAGCGCTACAACGACCGGTAACCCGTATACTTTGGTGATGTTTTCCACATGCTGTAAGAGATTGGGCAAGCCAGCTCGCAGAGCCGGTAAATTGTCTTCTGTCAGCCGTTTTTTCTCCACGCCACCGTGGTGCTTCAGAGCCCGAATGGTCGCGACCAAAACCACAGCTGCCGGTTCCAGACCGCCTGCCCGGCATTTAATGTCCAAAAACTTTTCCGCACCCAGATCCGCACCGAAGCCCGCCTCCGTCACTGTGAAGTCCGCCAGATTCAAGGCCATTTTCGTGGCGATCAGTGAATTGCAGCCGTGCGCAATATTGGCAAAAGGCCCTCCGTGAATAAAAGCCGGAGTCCCTTCCAGCGTCTGGACCAGGTTGGGTTTGATGGCATCTTTCAGCAGGGCTGCCATCGCGCCCTGAGCTTTCAAATCTGCAGCGGTTACCGCTTTGTTGGCGAAGCTGTAGGCGACTTGCATGCGGCCGAGACGCTCTTTCAAATCCGTGATGTCTTTTGAGAGGCACAGGACCGCCATCACTTCGGAAGCCACCGTGATGTCAAAACCATCTTCTCGCGGCATACCATTCGCTTTGCCACCGAGACCATCGACCACATTGCGCAGCTGCCGGTCATTCATGTCAACACAGCGTTTCCAGCTGATGCTCCTGGGATCAATGCCCAGCACATTGCCCTGCTGAATGTGATTATCGAGCATGGCGGCCAGCAGATTGTTGGCCGCAGCGACCGCATGAAAATCGCCTGTAAAATGCAAGTTGATGTCTTCCATCGGTACGACTTGCGCGTGTCCGCCACCGGCAGCTCCGCCTTTGACACCGAAAACCGGTCCGAGTGAAGGCTCACGCAGCGCCACGGCTGCCTTTTTTCCCAAATGGCTGAGGGCATCGGACAGGCCTACCGTGATGGTGGTTTTCCCCTCACCGGCAGGCGTTGGCGTTATGGCCGTGACAAGGATCAATTTTCCTTGCTCATTCCGGCCATTAATCAGATTGGGGTTTACCTTGGCCTTGTAGCGGCCGTAGTGTTCAAGTGCGTTTTCAGGAATGCCCAATTTCGCGGCAATATCAGTAATCTTGGACACTTCTGTCTTTTGGGCAATTTCGATGTCAGACATAAAACTCATAGGATCTGTCTCCTTTTACTTCGCTTTGAACGATCAGACATTTAGATCAAAGCCTTGTTCGCGTACTGTGCGTAAAATCTGTCTTCGCTTGGGCGTGTTGACCTGGGCCTTAGCCACGACCTGATCGGTAAAACGGTCGACACGGCGATTAGCGTCGCGCAGGTCATAGTAGCTGCGCATCTCTTCGTCATAAGAGGCGAGCTCATCGAGATAATGGTCCATGCTGCGATAGCTGTTCTCAAAAAAGCGCAAGTTCATGGCCATTCTTGGTTTTAACTGTGGGTCCTGATCAGGGATACCCATACCCAAACCAAGAGCAGGAAAGGTGAATTTCGGTAAATCGAGCAGGGCGATGATTTTGGCAGGATCATTTAACACTGAACCAAAGTACACCGCGCCTAAGCCAAGCGCTTCGAGTGCGTTAGTCACGTTTTGGGCAGAGATCACCGCATCGGAAAAGCCTTGAAAAAATGAATCCATGCTCGCTGTACCCGATGGATCAGCGCCTTTTTCAACACAAATCCGGTGATTGCGATGCTGGTCAACAACGAAGAGCCAAAATTCAGGGCAGTCCTCAACGTAGTCCTGTTTGCAGACCTCCGCAATGGCTGCCCGTTTCGCGCGGTCTGTGACACGGATAATCGAGCAAGCCTGCATTCCGGAGCTCGAGGCGGTGCGCCCGGCGACAGCCAGCAGTTTTTCAAGAAGTTCCGGAGGCAGCGCTGCAGGCTTGAAACGCCTGATGGTACGGTGCCCCAGCTGCGCTTCCAGCAGGGCTTCATTCACAATCAAATCGTCCCAGTTCATCAACTTTACTCGCTTTCAATCACAGGGGAAATCACGCGCTGCGAATTAACCCAAGGCCACATCCAAAATCATCATCACCAGAAATCCCGACAGTGTCCCCATCGTGGCGATGTCCGAATTTCCACTGGTCTGGGCTTCGGGGATCAATTCTTCAACCACCACATATATCATGGCACCGGCCGCGAAGGCCAGCGCATAGGGCAGAACAGGACGCATCGCGGTCACCAGCAAGACCCCGGCGACAGCAGCAAAAGGTTCAACGACACCGGATAATTGTCCGTACCAAAATGCTTTTCGACGAGACATTCCCTCGCGTCTGAGTGGTATAGAGACCGCAGCACCTTCAGGAAAATTTTGGATTCCGATACCAAGCGCCATGACCAAACCTGCCACCGAGGATACTCCGTCCCCGAGTGCTGCCGCGCCGACCGCTACACCCACCGCCAGACCTTCCGGAATATTATGTAAAGTGATTGCCAAAATCAGCAGAGCGGTACGAGACAGAGACGTTTTCGCTCCCTCCTGGGTTTCATGCACGCCACGATGCAGATGAGGCATCACTGAGTCAGCCAGTTTCAAGAAAATCCCACCCAGGGCAAAACCGATAGCCGGAGCAAGCCAGGGCAGCATACCACTTGCTTCGCTCATTTCAATAGCCGGGGCCAGCAGGGACCAGAAACTCGCGGCGATCATCACACCTGCGGCAAAGCCCAGCATCATGTCCAAAACTTTGCGGTTGATCTGCTTGAAGAAAAATACCAGCCCCGCTCCCAGAGCGGTCATAAACCAGGTAAAAATGGTGCCGATTAACGCTTGCTGAAGGGGTGACAGCCGGGACAATGTTTCAAGCATAGATGTAATTCCTTCCATGGATCAAGTACATATCTAAGGCTGCAAAAAATCCAGACTCTGAATGCGCAGTATTTAGAAAAAAGATAACATTCGAAGCAAACACTGTCCACTGAGTACCGCTTTCAAAAATCAAAACAGCCCCGTCAAGCAGAGCTGTCTGTTGTGAATTTAAGCGCGGTTCTCGAATTTCAGAGTTCTCTGTGCAGGCCTTTCTTGGCCACTGTAAGCATATTGTCATCGAGTTTGATCGTGCCGGTTGATTGGCAAAACTCACTCGGACTTTCGTTTTCAAGGAGTCTGGCCATTTCGCTGATCCAGCCCACGGCCATGTCTACCGGCACGATGCTGGTGTCGATGACCAAATCGAATTTACTCGCATCATCCACTTTTATTCCGTAGTAAGCTTGTAAAAAACCTGATCTAATGCGGTCGTGTTGTTCAACCAGCTTTTCAGCCTCGCCTTTGTCGCTGATCTCGTGACTTTCCATGACATTTTTAACGCGTTTTTCGAAAGGAGTTTTGATCAGGACATTGATGACGTTGCAATAGCCTTGCAGAACGGCAAAGCCTCCTCTGCCCTGAATGATGACATTATCCAGACTGGCATAGGTTTGAATCGCCTGATTGAGCAATTTGATGTAATCTTCATTCACTCCAAAAAAACGATCCATGAATGAGTGGTCTGTGTCGTAAAATTCTTTGAAAGAAACCATGCCGTATTCCGACAAGAGTTTTGATATTGTCTCCTTGTCGACTATTGGCATCTTAAGTACTTTGGAAAGGCCTTCCGATACCTTGTCACCGTTGTTGCCGAATTCACGAGAAATTGTAATGACTGCCATTTAAACTCCTTTCAGTTCCATGAACTGCCTTTTGCCGTATCGATATTTTCGTTTAATGCTCTTCTCTTTTATAAATTACTTGATTGGTACTGTAATTAATTCAACAGGAGAAGCATTAAACAAATTTCGCATTTTATCCGGTATGCCGTCGTCCGTAATAATTACATTGACCTCAGCCAGAGAAAGTTGTTTGGACACGCCTCGAGTCAAAAATTTACTCGAGTCCGTTAAGACAATGATGTTGTTCGCCCTCCTGGCCATTTCAGAAGCAATCTCGGAACGCTGCAGATCCACGCAAGTGAAGCCGGTCTCCTCAGAAAATCCATCCACGCCTATGAATGCTTTGTCAACGTAAAAACTCTGCAAAGCGAGCCGGGTCAGCGGTCCGATGCAGACTTGTGAATCCGCTTGATAATCCCCGCCCAGCAAGATAAATTTGATGTTTGGATATTTGTTCATCAAACCGGCGATGTAAAGTGAGTTGGATACAATGGTCACATCTTTGGTCGTCCCGAGCTTCAGGGCGAGCAATGCATTGGTCGAACCCGATTCAATGATAATGGTCTCACCGTCCTTCACCAACTCGGCTGCACGGTCGGCAATTCTGGATTTAACCTTATAATTGTGTTTCATGCGGTTGGCGATTTGATCATCCAACTTGTTTTCCGCACCGCCGTGAACACGACGAATCAGTCCTTCCGCGTTCAAATGCCTGAGGTCGGAACGAATCGTTACCGACGAGACTTTGAACGTTTTGGCAAGGTCAGCTACTTTGAGATTTTCATTCGCACTGATTTCTTCGAGGATTTTTCGTTGTCGCTCGTTCATCGGTATGCCCCATTCCGCCTATTGTAATTTATTCAAGACAGATCTATATTCTCCTGCAATAATAGTTTAATTGCATATTTGAGTCAATAATTCAAAGATTTTTTCTTTCATTCGAAACTTATCATTTGACGAATTATTTGTTTTTCACTTGTATTCGAACGCTGTCACAGTATGCATTTTCTCAATTTTCATCCATAAATAATTATAATTAGCAAGAAATAAGGCTGATTCTTAAAATATTTTCAGTGTTTAGCACAATCAGGTATGCAAATTTTTGGGCATAATGTAGTTTCGAAGAAAGTTTATGCAAAAATTTAATATTTTCTATTGAAAGCATCTGATTTTGCATATAAAATCGTTAGGTAAGCAATTATGCAGTTGCTTAGAGTTCCAAGCAATCGGAAAAAATCCAAGTAATTTGGGAAAAAGGAGTCGAAAAATGAAAAAGAATCTGAAAAGAACTATCGCATTAGTCTTAACAAGTTTAATGCTGATAGGAACTGCCGCTTGCGGTGCAAGCACAACAACGACGGCAGCAGCAGAAACCACAACCGCCAAAGCAGGTGAGACCACCGCGGCTGCAGCGGGCGACCTTGCTAAAGTAGCTTTTATCTGCGCTGACATGTCCAACCCTTCACAAGCCTATTCTTCCAAACAATTCACTCAATTCGGTAAAGATTATGGTTTTGACGTCACCATTCTCGATGCGAAAGGCGATGCTCAGACAGAGTCTCAACTCGTCACCAATGCAATCGCACAAGGCATGAAAGCCATTTTCCTCAACCCCAACGACATCAATGCCATCATCCCCAGCATTAAGCAAGCCAAAGAAGCCGGCGTCATCGTCGGAATGTACTCTTCTGACTTGCCTGCAGAAGCTCAGGAATTCCGTGATTTCTTTGTCGGCGTCAACGATACACAAGCCGGTGAAGCGGCCGCTCAAGCCTTCATCAATCAATTCCCGGACGGCGCGAAAATTGTCGAAGTGGGCGGACAAGCCGGACACGACGCTCAAATCAAACGCCATGACGGCTTCAACAAAGGTATTGAAGGTTCAAAAATCGAAGTCATCGATTATCAGACCCCTCAACAATGGGACACCACTCAAGCCATGACCATTATGGAAGACATGATCGTCAAAAACGGCGATGACATTAAAGGCGTGTTCTGTCACTGGGACAATGGTGCCACCGGCGTCATCCAGGCTTTGACCGCCGCCAATATGATGGAAAACATGTTTATCGTGGCTGTTGACGGCAATCTGGCCGGTTACCAACAAGTACAAGACGGTTTACAGGGTGCTACAATTTCACAAAACTTCCAGAACATGACCAAAAAATCCCTCGAGAACGCCCAGGCGGTACTCGCAGGTAACACGGTAGAACCCATCAACTTCATTCCTCTGGACATCATCACCAAAGATAACCTTACCGATTTCCCAACACCTGAATGGTAAGTTGACGGGACTCCACTCGAAAGGCCCGTGTTCAGCAATGGACACGGGCTTATCAATATGATTAAAGAACCGGAGGGAAAATATGACAGCTAATGCAAGCACCGCTCTTTTATCGGTCAGCAACATCACCAAGTCCTTCCCTGGTGTCAAAGCGTTGGATGATGTCTCGTTTTCAGTTCAGGCAGGTACCGTACATGGTCTGGTAGGCGAAAATGGAGCAGGAAAATCCACCTTGATGAAAATATTGTCGGGAGTCTATCAAAAAGACTCCGGTACAGTTTATTTTGACGGGAAAAAAATCAGTAAAACCACACCCAGCGAATCGATGCGCAGCGGTTTGGCAATTATTTATCAAGAATTAAACCTGGTAAACTCTTTGAGTGTCGGTGAAAATATTTTTTTGGGCCGTTTCAATGAGTTGAAAGGCATGCGCGGCATCAAAGCCAAAGCCAAGGAGCTGCTGGACAGCATCAATTCAAAAGTCGACGTAAACACAATGGTCGGTGAGTTGAGCGTATCCGAAAAACAAATGGTTGAAATCGCCAAGGCGCTCTCTTTTAAATCTAAACTCATCATCATGGATGAGCCCAGCAGCAGCTTGACGAGTGATGAAATGAAGCAATTGAAAATCATCATCCATCAGCTCAGAAGTCAAGGCATCGCCATCATTTACATTAGTCATAAACTGGATGAAATTTTCGATTTTTGTGACGTGGTCACCATCATGCGTGACGGACACGTCATCGACACCAAGCCGGTTGACCAGCTCACACGTGGTGAGATGATCGCCAAAATGGTCGGCCGTACCATCGAAAATGAATATCCGGAGCTTCCCGACAGCGTGGGTGAAGTGCTGCTTGAAGTGGAAAATATCAATACCCGCAAGCTCCATGATATTTCCTTCAACGTCAAAAAAGGTGAAATTTTGGGCTTGGTGGGCCTGGTCGGCGCCGGCAGAACCGAAATCGTCAGAGCCATCTATGGCGCAGACAAAGCCAAAGGGCATCGGATCTTTATCAATAAAAAATCGGTCCACATCAGAAAACCCGGTGACGCGATCAAAGCAGGTTTTGGCTTTGTTCCGGAAGACCGAAAACTGCAGGGGCTGGTTCTGCCTTTTGCCGTTGATACGAATATTTCCATGGCCAATTTGCGCAGCATCACCAAATCGGGCCTCATTTCAAAGTCCATGGAAAAGAACATAGCTTTGAAACATATCAAGAGTTTAGGCATAAAAACCCCTTCACATCGCACCAAAGTCGTAAGTCTCTCAGGCGGTAATCAACAAAAATGCATTATCGGCCGCTGGCTTGAAAACAATCCCGAAATATTTATTTTGGATGAGCCAACCAGAGGTATCGACGTCGGGGCCAAATACGAAATCTATTTGTTGATGAAGGAAATTGCCGAAAAAGGCGGGGCAATTATTCTGATTTCTTCCGAGCTCCCTGAAGTTTTGAACATGAGCCATCGCGTTCTAACCATCGCGGACGGCCGCATAACAGCTGAATATGATCCTAAGGTCACCTCGGCCGACCGTGTCATGACGAGTGCCTTGGGCTTGCAGAAGGAGTGAGGTGAAGATATGCCGGAACAATTAAAATGGAAAAAAGCCCTGCGCACGATCTTTCAAGATTACCTCGTTTTCGTGGCAATCGTCATTTTGGTCTTCGTTACGATCGTGATCGAGCCCAAATTCCTGAGCAGTGGCAATCTAACCAACATCCTGCGGCAGTTCGGCCCACTCAGCCTAGTGGCGCTAGGTATGACCTTTATCATAATCGGTGGTTTTATCGATTTGTCGGTCGCCGGAATTATGTCGCTCGTCGCTGTTTTGACGGTGTCCCTGATTGACCCGATCGGGCAGGTCGGAGCTCTGATTGTCGGTTTGATCATCGGTGCAGCCTGTGGTTTAGCTACCAGCCTGCTCTTGATCAGTTCAGGTGCCATGACGCAAGCGGAAGCCCTCTTCATCACCTTTGGCATGAGCCAGGTTTTCAAAGCTTTTGCCTTGATGATCACTGGTGGAGCCGTGCTCAATATGCGCGACTTGAAAACTGATGCAAGTCTCTTCACAGCCATCGGTCAAGGTACAGTAGGCCCGATCACCGTGTCATTTCTGATCTTTTTAGGCAGTCTCGCCTTTCTGTACTTTTTACAATCCAAAACCATTATCGGCCGCTCCATTTCGCTGACGGGCGGTAATAAAACGGCAGCCAGGCTTTGTGGTATCCCTGTGAATCTGTCCGTCATCATTATTTA
>CAYNZF010000032.1:0-6196 GCA_964401615.1 uncultured Oscillospiraceae bacterium | reverse complement strand
TGTCCGGTTTTATGGCAGCGATAGGAGCCATGAACCAGTTCGCCCGCTCTACAACCGCTGCACCCACACTCGGCACAGGCTTTGAGACCAATGCCATCCTGGCGGTCGTCGTCGGCGGCACCACGCTAAAAGGTGGTAAAGGCAGCGTCTTGCGTACCGTGCTCGGCACTTTGCTCATTATTTTAATGTCCAACTGTTTAAACCTCTTGGGTGTTACTCCTTATTTGCAAAACGTCACCAAGGGCGCCATTCTGGTTATTGCCATCTGGCTTGATAACCGGAAACCACAGTAGGAGGAAGTACACATGCAGAATAATTCTTTTGCCAAAACCGTGGTGAAATTCGCTTCTCAACAAAAAGCCCTGGTCGCCGTCCTGGCGATGCTGGTGATGATGTTGTTCTTTCCCACAAATTTCTATACGCCCTTCAACCTCTTCGATTTGTTGAATTCATCATCCATTTTGATTATTTTGGCTTGCGGTGTCACGATGACCGTCATCAGCGGGGGTGTTGACCTCTCCATCGGCGGTGTCCTGGTGGTTTCCGGAATTCTCGCTATTCAGTTGATGGATTCCATGAACATGTGGCTGGCCATATTTTTGGCACTGCTCTTCGGTGCTTTTGTAGGTTTCATCAATGGTTTCCTGGTCGTTCAACAAAAAACCGAACCCTTTATCATCACCCTGGGTATGGGCATGACGCTGACAGGTGTCGCGCAGCAATTGACCAACGCCAGACCGGTCATCGCTAAAAATCCCGCATTTGATCAACTTTCAAACACCAAGATTTTTGGCTCAATCACCACTCTGGTCCTCGTCATGATCGTCATCATCGTGATTTCCCATTACGTAATGCGTTACACACAGTTCGGCAGGAACTGCTATGCCATCGGTGGCGACTATGAAGTCGCACGCTACTCCGGTATCGATGTCATCAAGACCAAGTGGGCTACCTTCGTGATTTCAGGTGTGCTTGCCGCGCTGGCGGGCATCCTGCTGTCATCCAAGCTGAATTCAGGTTCCTCTGTCTACGGTGAAAGCACGGCCATGATCGTCAACTGCGGCGTTGTGGTCGGCGGAATTTCTTTCGCCGGAGGTGTGGGCAACATTCCTAAAGCCGTGCTGGGCCTTTTGGTCTTCGGTGTTTTGGATAATGCTTTGAACATGCTCAGCATCCAATCTTACATGCAGATCCTCGTCAAAGGCATCGTCATTATCGCGATTATCTGGATGGATTCTTATTCGAGAAAGCGCAAGCGCGAACTCGTTTAAAGCAAACGGAAGTTTGAAAAAAACGCCGGCTCCATGAGTCGGCGTTTTTTTGTTTTGTGCGTATTCATTTCAGTTTTTTTGATGCAGTTTTCGGTACTCGCCCGGTGTCATCGCGGTTGTTTTTTTGAACACCTTCGAGAAATTCCTGGCATCTTCAAAGCCCGCAGCGCCGGCAATGGTGGTCATTTTGTAATCCGTCTGGACCAGCATTTCCCGCGCGATTTCGATGCGGTAGAGGTTGAGGTATTTGATGGGGGTGATTTTATATTGTTTTTTAAAGATCCGGTTCAGATACGAGGTGCTGACGAATAACTTTTCTGCCAGACCTTCCATGCTCACTTCTTCTGAGTAGTGTTCCTGAATATATTGCAGACACTTTTCCGGAAGACTGTTTCGGTCTGAGTGCAGCTTGCCGGAGAGCATCGCCATGGTATCGATCAATAAATTGACCAGATCCTTGAGTATGATCTCGCTATAAGCGTTGGGGGTATGATAGGCTTCGCAGATACGCTTGAAAATCCAGCGCAGCTTACCATCTTCGTCCTTTAGTTTGAAGAAGCGATTCAAGCTGATTTCGGTTTCACATTCCAGATGCAGACAAATGATGGACTGCCTGTACCTTGTATCCAAAAATTCCTGATGCTGAACATTAGCCGGATAAACCACCAGCTCAAAGAGGGACAGTGCCATATCCTGGTCTGCCGTGGAGATGGCTGCTTTCCCTTCCAGAAAATAGATGAATTCGATGCAATTATGCCGATGCTTCGTGTAGTCCCAGATTTGGCTTTTCTCATCGAACTGCTCGCAAAAACTGACCTTACAAGTTTCCTTGCGAATCGACATCAAATACTGATTGGGCTTGTTGCTCACTTCCTCTGTCAAAGTTCAGCACCCCCTCTTCTTCCATTCGGCAAAAGCTTAATTGCCGAAGTCACCAAAGTAGATCGCACCCACGGCTTGAGCGAATTGCGCGACGGTGTAGTCAGGATCGTGCTCAAGCTGCTCCATCAAAGGGGTAAAGGCAATCGACCCATCGGCGACATCAAAATGAATCTCAGGAATCCGTGACTTGGCGCCTGCTTCAAGGAGCTCAAAACACTTTGGGTTTTTGACCAGGCGTCCGAACATAGTGCGAGATTTTACCAGGGGCTGCAAAATAAGTTCGGTTTCCGACCAGGTCACCGCCAGATAGCGGCCGATGTCCGTGAAGATCCGTTCGCAGACCGGGTCATTTTCATGCGATGCCAGGTCCATCAAATGCTGTAAAAAGGGTTTTCTCAAGTCCTGAGGCTCAGTCGGACAGACGAATTCTTCATGCCCGTCCTTGCTGACTTTGCTGACGTACCCGAGCTCG
This sequence comes from uncultured Oscillospiraceae bacterium, assembly GCA_964401615.1. Classification (GTDB taxonomy): domain Bacteria; phylum Bacillota; class Clostridia; order Saccharofermentanales; family Fastidiosipilaceae; genus JAXGQD01. Next base: position 3,571 of record CAYNZF010000032.1, on the reverse strand, counting down.
AGCAGATTATTCCACAAGTCCGGCCGTTCTAATTGAAAATACTTGCAAGCCAGTCTGAAAGCACCGCTCTGGCTGGTGTACTTCTGTAAAGTTCCCGACAGGCCGGTGTTGAAATTATTGATGCTGCGCAGATCATCCGCTGCATAGCGGCGCGAGGGATAGCTGCCGATGTCGATGATGAAATTGTAGACTTCCAGAGGAATATCGGGAATCTCACCTTCTTCGGTGATCCAGCCCGTACCCAGCTCCGTGCCGAGCGTATGGGCAAAAACACCATCAGCGACCTTATCGGCCTGGGGTGAAAAAACTTCTTCCACCGCTGCCGTGAACGCGGCCATGGGACCGTCGTTGGTGATCTGCACGCCCGCACTCGTCTTGGTGAATTTCTGCAGTTCCTGATCCAGATCAGTCAGTTTGGCGAATTCCACTTCGTAATCGAGTTTTTCGTTGTTTCGCATGCCCCGTGTCTTATATACTTCGCCACCGACTATTTTATTTTTCACGACGACGTCGGGAAAGCTTAAGCCAATACCATCAAAGAGAAGTAAACGGCTTTCCAGAGCAGCTTCAGCGGCTTCAACCGCGGCACTCAATACTTCGAGTGAACAGTCTTTGGCAAAAGCAGCCGCGAGCTTGTTTTCCAGCGCCTCGCGCAAAACACCCTCCGGCAAATTCGCCAGACTGAGCTTGGCTCTGACCAGGCGCACCAGCCACAGAATCGGCTCGATCATTTGTCCGGCTTCAGTGAAATCCGCGGGAAACCAATCGTATTCCTTAAGCGCAGTCAGGGTACCATACTCCGACGCGGCGACCTTGATGTCCGTTCCGCCGACGTCAAGCCCGCAAAGCAGTTTCGTGTTCATGCGGCCGACGATTTCTTTGTAACGTTCCCCGGCGTTTTCACCCACAGTTCTCTGCTCCGGTTTTTTTTCAAGCCTTCCATCACGCGTGGGATTGAGCTGAAAACGAAAGCCCGTCGTGCTGGCTTGCTCATCAATGTGGTCGAGCATGCGGTCTAGAACATTGATGCATTTACCGTATCCGCTGCGTTCTTTTCGGGTGGACAGGATTCCGAATCTTTCGTCCAGCTGCTGCAGGATTTCATCCAGCCACTTGATTTCCTTGTCATAAAACAAGGCCATACTGCGCCCGCCCAGACTGGACAGTATGTTGTAAATGCGGGCCAAAATATAATCCGAAACAAAGGTCTGCTCCTCGTCGGATTCTATCTCAAGCGGCAGATCTATGATGAAATCACGAGTGTGCGCATCGATTTGTGTCAGAACCAGCTTAAGTTCGCTCTTTTTCGCAAGTTGGGCAAAAGCAGCTGCGACATCTGTAATAAAAACTTCTTCGTCATTTCGGGCCTTTTTCAAAAAATTTTCCAACATCGTGCAAATCTCCTTTTGTGGCTTAATTACAAGTCAATTCTAACAAATTCGGCTATGCAATAATATCGCTTTGAAGGGCTGCTTCTTGTCAATTACTGAACTCTCGCTGAAAACAAAAGTATCCTTAGCGCAACTTAGGCAGAACGGGTCAGGTTCAGTTTTTGACCATTTTTGTATTCTTTGAGCAGATGTTATTCTTGGTTAATAAGGTAAAATGAGATTGACGTAAAAACCGGCTGGCAAGCTGAGCACTTATGGAGGTTCTTATGACTACTCGAAATACACACGCTGCAACAGATTTTAATGTATATCGCCTGACACAACTGAAGAAAAGCGACCGAATTGATGTGCTCAAGGACAAGATGTTGGCTGAAGATCGCTGCATGTCCATCGAACAGGCACTCATCGTCACTGATGTGTATAAAAACAATACCGGCAAGCCAATCATCATGAAGCGCGCTCTGGCTTTGAGAGCTGCGCTCGAGCGCCTGGAAATCAATATTGAAGCAGAAGAATTGATTGTAGGCAATCGCACCAAAGGCGTCCGCGCCGGAGTTGTTTTTCCCGAATCCGGTATCTCGTGGATAGACAAAGAAATTGAGACTTTGCCCAGCAGACCTCAGGATAAATTCAAAGTTCATCCCGAAGATATCGTGAAATTTCGCGAAGAAATTTTACCTTACTGGAAAGGGCATACGCTGGAAGACATCATCAATCAAACCGCAGGTTCCGGCATCAATAAAATTTCTACGGTGGCTAAAATCAATCAGAAAGACCATGCTCAGGGCCACATCTGCCCGGATACCGAGCTGTGGTTGAAAGTTGGTCCGGCAGGACTTAAACAGGAGGCCGAGGCTTATCTGAGTAAAGCGCATAAACCCGATGACGTTGTTTTCTATCAAAGCACCATCATTGTGCTGGAAGGCGCGTCGCATTTCATGCTGCGTTACGCCGAACTTGCCGAGCAGATGGCCGCCGATCCGAAATACTCAATGAATAAAGCAAATTTGCTGGAAGTAGGACGCATATGTCGGAAACTAGCAGTAAAAGCACCTGAAAGTTTCCACGAAGCGGTCCAATCCATGTGGTTTCTGAATGTCATTTTGCACATGGAATCCAACGCCTCGTCTTTCTCACCCGGTCGCGCTGATCAATACCTGTACCCCTTCTACAAGAAGGACATTGATGCCGGGCTGATGGACGAAACTCAGGCCCTGGAAATCGCGGAATGCCTCTGGTTAAAATTCAATCAGATCGTTTATTTACGTAATTCACACAGCGCCAAGTACTTCGCGGGTTTCCCGATTGGCTTCAACCTGGCTATCGGCGGACAACTCAGGGACGGAACTGATGCGACCAATGAACTATCCTACATTTTCCTGCGTGCTCAAGAACACATCGGGCTCCCCCAGCCCAACCTCTCCGCGAGACTGCACAAAGACTCCCCTGCCGATTTTGTCAGGCAATGCATTCGAGTGGTCTCCAAGGGAAGCGGCATGCCCCAGTTCTTCAATGATGAGGCGGTCATCCCGTCGCTCGAGAATCAGGGAATCGATGCGGGCGATGCGAAAGACTACGCGATCGTTGGTTGTGTCGAGCTCACCACCAGCGGCAACAACCTGGGCTGGAGCGACGCAGCCATGTTCAACTTGCTCAAAGCACTTGAATTGACCCTCAACAATGGGATTTGTCTGCTGACCGGAGAACAGATCGGCTTGGACCTCGGTAATCTGAATGATTACAAGAGCTATGAAGAGCTGGAAGCCGCTTTTGCCAAACAGGTCGAATATTTTATTGATAAAATGATCAAAGCCTGTGAAATCGTGGAGAGCATCCACCAGCAAGTACTGCCGTCGCCCTTTTTGTCTACGGTCATAGACGACTGCCTGCTGAATGCGCGAGATGTCACGGCCGGTGGTGCGAAGTACAACCTTTCCGGTATCCAGATCATTCAAGGCGCGAATATCGCTGACAGTCTGGGAGCAATCAGAAAACTGGTATACGATGAACAACGCGTCAGTAAAGAACAGCTCCTGAAGGCGCTGCGTGAAAATTTCGCGGATGCCGAACCTTTGCGTTTGACTTTGCTCAACCACGCGCCGAAATATGGCAACGACGAAGAAGAAATCGATGAAATCGCCAATAAATGGATCACGCATTTCAGCACTTACCTCAAGCAA
>CAYNZF010000031.1:4761-21490 GCA_964401615.1 uncultured Oscillospiraceae bacterium | reverse complement strand
AGTTATTGACATATGACAGAAACCTCCTATAATAAGCATTAATGGCATATGCGAATAACTATAAGGAGGTGAATAATATGCCTGGACGAGATGGAACAGGCCCGATGGGTCTTGGCGCGATGAGCGGAAGAGGTTTTGGACCTTGTAATACAACGAATGTTGGCGGATACCTTAACGGGTTCGGCCGTGGAAATGGAAGAGGATTTGGCCGTGGAAGCGGTTTTGGTTTCGGAAGAGGCTTTGGAGGAGTTTTCAGTAATGAAAACTCGGCTGTAAGCAATAAAGAGCTTCTCAATGATCAAAAAGAGTATCTTCAACAAAGACTTGAACAGATCAAGAAACAATTGGAAAACTTGTCTTAAAAAAAGACTAACAGGTGGCAGGGGGTCACACCCCCTGCTACTTATGTTATTTTCATGAGGTGAACTTGTCATGCCAAGACCAAGAAAATGGAGAAAAGTTTGTTGTTTACCGGAGGTAAACCTGTATGGCCCGCTGAACGGAACAAGAAGCTCAAATGAAATGATTTTGATGTCTGTTGACGAGTACGAAGCGATTCGTCTCATTGATTTGGAAGGCATGACACAAGAAGAATGTGCGGTGAATATGCAAGTGGCACGCGCCACGGTCCAAAATATCTATAAAGACGCGCGCCTTAAAATCGCGGAGTCTCTAGTCAATGGGAACATACTGAAAATCGAAGGCGGAGATTACAAGCTCTACAACGCAAGTGAGCGCTTATATGGTTGCGGACGATGCCGTAGACATCACGGTGGAAATGATACCTTCGCGTCAGTATCTGAATTAGAGGAGGAATAGCAATGAAAATTGCATTGCCTGTAGACGATAAAAGTATGGAAAGTAAAGTGTGCGTTTCTTTTGGACGCGCTCCTTATTTTTTAATTTATGACACAGAGACCAAGGCAAGTACATTTATTAACAACACCGCAGCTTCCAGTCAGGGAGGCGCGGGAATCAAAGCAGCACAGCACGTTGTTGACAGTCATGCCAAGGCTTTGCTCACACCGCGTTGCGGTCAGAATGCCGCTGATGTCATTAATGCAGCTGGAATCACGATATATAAGACCACTGACGACTCCATCAAAGACAACCTCACGGCTTTAGCCGAAGGCAAGCTGAACGTGCTCAATGAAATTCACAGCGGCTTTCATGGCCACGGTGGCTGATCGCATGAAAATTGCGGTTTTGAGTGGCAAAGGCGGCACCGGAAAAACACTGGTGTCTGTAAATTTAGCTGCGGTAGCCAAAGACGCGGTTTACATCGATTGTGATGTGGAAGAGCCGAACGGTCACTTGTTTTTTAAACCGGAAAAGGTAGAAACGGAAAAAGTGACCGTGAAAATTCCCACAGTTGATGAACAAAAGTGCAATGCTTGTCGCGAATGTGTTGATTTTTGTAAATTTCATGCTCTGGCTTTTGTTGGCAGCAAGCTGATGGTATTTGATGAAGTCTGCCATTCGTGCGGTGGCTGTGTTTTGTTTTGCCCGGAAAAGGCACTTTCCGAGCAAGAGAAGATCATAGGCGAGGTTCAAAGGGGTGCTTCGGAGGAGGTTAAAGTCAATACAGGCATTTTAAATACCGGGGAGGCTTCGGGAATTCCTATCATCCACAAGCTGCTCAGACGTCCGAACGCAGTTGAAGAAACGGTATTTATTGACTGTCCGCCGGGAAGTGCCTGCATTGTCATGGAAAGCATTAAGGACGCGGACTACTGTATTCTGGTCGCTGAACCGAGTGTATTCGGTGTTCATAACCTCAACATGGTCTATGAACTCGTCAAACTGTTCAACAAGCCCCATGCCGTGGTGCTCAATAAATGCTTGGATGGCGAAAATCCGGCTGAAACGTTTTGCCTTGAAAATGACATAAAAATTTTGGGAAAAATTCCTTTTGACAGCGAGCTTGGTACATTGAATTCGAATGCTTTGATTTCGGTTCGTGAACGTGAGAAGTACTGGGATTTGTTTTCTGCACTGCTTCAAAGCGTGAGGGAGGAGGTGCAGCGTGAAACAACTTTTGATTCTCAGCGGTAAGGGAGGCACCGGAAAAACTACTCTGGCCAGCGCTTTTATCAACTTATCAGACGCGCGTGCTTACGCGGATTGTGATGTGGACGCTCCCAATCTACACCTTATTATGAAGCACTCAAGTGAAGTCGAGAAAAGTGACTACTTTGGGCTTCCCAAAGCCGAGATCGACCCTGAATCGTGTATCCGCTGCGATCTGTGCAGAGTCAATTGCCGCTTTTCAGCCATTGATGTTAATGGTGACTATGCGGTTGACTATTATGCGTGTGAGGGCTGCGGGGTTTGTGAACGGCTTTGTCCGGTGGGCGCGGTTACACTGAAGCCGGCTGTCGCGGGTGACTTGATGCTTTATCGTGATGAGAAGGTGTTTTCGACGGCTCAACTGAAAATTGGCCATGGGACTTCCGGCATGTTGGTCAGCGAAGTAAAAAAACAGCTCAAGTCAGCGGCTCAGGAGGCGAGTTTTGCCATTATTGACGGGTCGCCGGGAATCGGCTGTCCCGTGATTGCGTCGCTTAGTGGTGTGGACATGGTTTTGATCGTGGCGGAGCCTTCAATATCAGGCATCAGTGACATGGAACGCATTATCAGAACGGCTGAAGGCTTTCAAACAAAAATCGCCGTCTGTATTAACAAGTATGATACGAATGTAAGAAATGCGGCTCAAATTGAGGAGTATTGTGAAAAGTACAAGCTGCCTTTTGCCGGGAAAATTCCCTATGACAAGGACGCGGTAAAAGCCATCAATCAAGCCAAAAGTATTGTGGAAATCGATTGTACGGCCGGAAGAGCGGCCAGAGAGGTATTCGCGCTGACAATGAAGATTCTCTTCGATGAAAGTGAGGGGTGAAGCATATGCTGATAAAAACTCTGCTTGAAAATACTTCCGCTTCGAAGGACTTGGCCTGTGAACACGGACTGAGCTTATACATCGAAACAAAGCAGCACAAAATCCTCTTTGACACCGGGGCTTCAGAAAAATTCGCTGAAAATGCCGGGAAAATGCAAGTGGATTTGTCGCAGGTTGATTTAGTGATTATTTCACACGGGCATGTGGATCATGGTGGAGGAATCAGGGCTTTTCTGAATGTGAATCATCAGGCCAAAATATTGATCCATAAGTTGGGCTTTGGCGACTACTATTCGAATCGGCCCTCCGGTGAAAAGAAGTACATCGGTCTTGATAAAACACTGCTGCTTTACGATCGCTTTGTTTTTGTTGATGGCAATCTTCTCATCGATGATGAGCTTGAACTATTTTCGGGCGTACATGGGACTAAACTCAATCCGACAGGCAATCGTAATTTATTTATGCAGGTGGACGATTCCTTTGTGGAAGATGAATTTTTACATGAGCAGAATCTGATCATCAGAGAAAACGATCACGAGGTCCTGGTGGCGGGTTGTGCTCATAGGGGCATCGTCAATATTGTCGAACATTTTCGTGTAAAGTACGGGAAGGCACCCAGTCACGTGATTGGAGGCTTTCATCTCTACAATCGATCGACAGATCAGACCGAAGAACCGAGCCGGATTGCCGAAATCGGCTCCTGTCTGCTAAGTACAGGCGCTGAATTTTATACCGGCCACTGCACCGGAGTCAAAGCGTACGAAATGCTGAAGTCGTCCATGGGTGATCGTGTGCACAATCTGGCCACGGGCGATCAATTAATCATCTAAAAGTTTTAAATTGAGGAGTTAAGCAAATGAGTGAAAATTGTAATCAGAATTGCAGCAGCTGTGGTGATGACTGTGCCGAAAGAAAAGCGCCCGTGGATCTATCCGCTAAACTCAACGATTCCAGCAGCGTAAAAAAAGTCATCGCTGTGGTCAGTGGCAAAGGCGGCGTGGGTAAGTCGTTGGTCACTTCCATGATGGCGGTCGCGATGAACCGGATGGGCTATAAAACGGCAATTTTGGATGCCGACATTACCGGTCCATCCATACCCAAAGCCTTCGGCATCAGCGGACGTGTGTCGGGCGGAAAGTCCGGTCTCTATCCCATAGAAAGCAAGACCGGCATCGACGTGATGTCCATCAATCTTTTGCTGGAAAAAGATACGGATCCGGTGCTCTGGCGTGGGCCGATCATTGCCAATACGGTCAAGCAGTTCTGGACCGAGGTCTATTGGAACCAAATTGATTTCATGTTCATCGACATGCCGCCGGGTACGGGAGATGTCCCCTTGACCGTGTTTCAATCCATTCCTGTGGATGGCATCATCGTGGTTACCTCACCCCAGGAGCTGGTTTCGATGATCGTTTCCAAAGCAGTCAAGATGGCAAAAATGATGAAAATTCCCATCCTCGGCTTAGTCGAAAATATGTCTTATTTCAAATGCCCGGACAACAACAAGGATTATCAGATATTTGGTGATAGTCATATTGAAGAAGTTGCTCAAAAACATCAGGTGCCGGTGCTTGCGAAGATACCCATTGACCCCAGGATGTCAGAAGCTTGTGACCAGGGCTTGATTGAACGATATGATGGGACCTGGCTAGATCAAGTCGCTCAACAATTAGCTAAAACGGAGGAAAGAAACATGCTGAAAATCGCAGTCGCCAGTGAAGGTGAAAAAGTGACCGAACACTTTGGACATTGTGTCAACTTCAACATTTTTGAAACCCAAAATGACCAAATTGTGAAGAACGAGTCGATCAGCAATCCCGGACACAGACCCGGATTCCTGCCCAACTTTCTAAACGAAATGGGTGTAAATGTCATCATTTCAGGTGGTATGGGTGGCGGAGCCATAGAAATTTTCAACGAAAAAGGGATAGAGGTCATCGTTGGTGCTCAGGGTGAAGCCAGGGCCGCGGTCACCGCTTTTTTACGGGGAGAATTGAAATCCACGGGTTCGGTCTGCCACGAGCATCGGCATCACGATGAATGCGGTGAGTAGGGCAAACGAGTCATTTGCCTGATTTTCAACGGCTCTGCTGCAAGTGCTTTTACGCTTCCTGCAGCAGAGCCTTTTTTATTTTTCTGTAAAACGATACGCTATGGACACGAGCGTTTTATGCTTTTTGAGCGGTTAGCCGTTTTAGAAAAAAGAACGAAAGATGTTTAGTTTGGCGTTTTTTCAGCCTTCAAATTGACGTTGACAGTGGCGATAAACTATAGTGATTTGGATTGAAACGATGTCAAAGCGCATGATTTGAATTTAAATGCAGAAGAAGCTCGTGGAGAAGCAATGCTGCTTGGACCACGCATTCGAACGCTCGTCCTTGACATCAGATGTCTTTTGGACGAGTTTTTTCTGTGTATGCCTGAGGAGGGAATATGGCCAAACAATTACTGATGGGAAACGAGGCTATTGCCTTCGGCGCCCTGCGTGCGGGGGTCAATGTGGTGACCGGCTATCCCGGGACCCCATCAAGTGAAATTCTGGAAACCGTGGCTAAACACAATGACGGCAGCGTTTATGTGGAGTGGTCCGTCAATGAAAAGGCAGCACTCGAGGTGGCGGCCGGCGCGGCTTATACGGGTGCACGTGTACTGGTCACGATGAAGCAGGTGGGGCTGAACGTAGCCTCAGATCCGCTGATGAGCCTCAATTACATCGGGGTCAAAGGTGGTATGGTCATCGTGGTGGCGGATGATCCGGGTCCGATTTCGTCCCAGACTGAACAAGATACACGCCATTTCGGTAAATACGCCAAGCTGGCCGTCTTTGATCCCTCCACCCCTGAAGAAGCCTATACCATGATGGCTGACGCCTTCGCTCATTCCGAAAAGTACGGTCGACCGGTTTTATTCAGACCGACCACCCGGGTCTGTCATAGCTGTGCCTCCGTGGAGATATTGGAAAATCTGCCCAAGAACGAAGCGCAGGGTTTTGTGAAAGACAATCGCTGGGTGATTTTTCCCCGTCTTGCTTACGCGAATCACATCAAAATCGAAGAACAGTTAAAAGCCATGAGCGAGGATTTTTCAGCCTACGGCATGAATCAACTCATCGGCAGCGGTCGTCTTGGCATCGCGACGGGCGGCGTAAGTTATTCTTATGTGAAAGAAGTGCTCGCCCAAGCTACTACAGATTACAAGCTTCTTAAAATATCGAGCTACCCTTTTCCACAGCGGCTGGGACTAGCCTTTCTGGAGGGCCTGGACGAGGTCCTGGTCGTCGAGGAGCTGGATCCGGTGATTGAAAATGAGCTGATCCATCTCTGCGGCCTGCATAACATTAAAGTCAATATCAAAGGCAAAATGAGCGGGCACATCCAAAATGCCGGTGAAAACAGCGCCGACAGCGTGTGGGGACCCATAACGGAGTTTTTGGGGGAAGCGTGTCAGGTCAGGCCTGCACCGAATCTGCCCGTTTTACCCATCCGCCCGCCTGTGCTCTGCGCCGGCTGCCCGCATCGTGCGTCTTTCTTCGCTGTAAAAGAAGCCTGCAAAGGTAAAAACGCGGTGTTTTCCGGTGATATCGGCTGCTACACGCTCGGCAATGCACAGCCCCTCGACATGGTGGACACCTGCCTCTGCATGGGCGCGGGCATCACGGTGGCACAGGGACTGCAGCGAGCAGAACCGGATCGGCCCCATTTTGCCTTCATCGGAGACTCGACCTTTTTCCATTCGGGCATCACCGGCATCGTCAACGCGGTCTACAATCAAACAGACTTGATCGTGGTCGTGCTGGATAATTCCACCACGGCCATGACCGGCAATCAGCCCCACCCCGGCCTGGGGCAGACCATGATGGGCAATATCACTGAGAAAATCAGCATCCATAAAGTCGTGTCCGCTCTGAATGTAACAGCGATCGAGCATGCCAATCCTTTTGATATCGAGGCTGCCAAGGCCGCGGTCAAGGCGGTGCTGGATAAAAAAGGTGTGCGTGTGATCATCTATGAAGCGCCTTGTATCGTCGTGGCCAAAGGCAAAGACAAGTACGTGGTCGACCCTCTGAAATGCACCGGCTGCAAGCTGTGTATAACAAAGCTGGGCTGTCCGGCGATCGAGCTTGAGCAGGGCAAGGCCAAGGTCAATCCTGCGCTCTGCACCGGCTGCGGCATCTGCGCGACGGTTTGTAAGTTTGGGGCATTAAGGAGTGTGAGAGAATGATGAATTTCATGATTGCAGGCGTGGGAGGCCAAGGGACCGTCCTGGCTTCAAAACTCGTCGCTTCTACAGCAATGCAATGCGGACATGACGTCCGTACGACAGAGACAATAGGGATGGCACAGCGCGGTGGATGTGTCGTAAGCCATGTTCGTATTGGCGAAAATATCGCTTCCCCTCTTATTTCACTCGGATCCGCACAGGCTATCCTGGCGTTTGAGCCCGCCGAGGCCGTGCGTGTTTTGCCCTATTTAGCGGACGACGGACTGCTGATCACTTTGAATACCGCGGTGAAACCCGTAAGCAGTTCGCTCAGCGGAGACAATTACAAGGCTTCCGATATGCTTGATCATCTGAAAGCGGAGGTCAAAAACCTGCTGATCATCGATGGGGAAGAGCTGTTGAAAAGATGCGGACAGGCCAAGACCTTGAACGTGGCCCTCCTGGGCGTGGCGGCTGAAAAGGGCGTTTTCCCATTCAGTGCAGCCGAGCTGCGGGCCGGGATCAAAGCCCTTTTGCCCCCGCGTTATTTAGCAGCCAATCTAGCCTCGTTTCAAGTGGGAAGGGACATCTGCCATGGACTTTGAGGTGCTCGAAAAAATCAAAGCAGCGATTGGCGACGCGATGCAGGGCGATTTTTACAGGGAGCGTTTTGCCGGGCTCGATCTTGACGAAATCAAGACTGCAACGGATTTCGAGAAACTGCCCTTCACGGATAAAGAAGACCTGCGCAAGGCTTATCCCCTGGGTCTGCAAGCGGTGCCTGACGAAAAGATCGTGCGCATCCACTCCTCATCGGGGACGACCGGTACGCCCGTGATCATTCCTTATACGCAAAAAGACGTCGATGACTGGGCCCTTATGTTCAAACGCTGCTATGAAACCGCTGAAATCACCCCGCTGGATCGCATTCAGATCACACCGGGCTATGGTTTGTGGACTGCGGGCATCGGTTTTCAAGCCGGGGCGGAGCTGCTCGGGGCCATGACGATTCCGATTGGACCCGGTAACACGGACAAACAAATTCAGATGATGATCGATATGAAAGCGACGGTCCTCTGCGCCACCTCTTCCTACGCGCTGCTGTTGGCTGAGGAAATCGAAAAACGCGGGCAGGGCGGCAAAATTCATCTGAAAAAGGGGATCATCGGCTCTGAGCGCTGGGGCGACAAAATGCGCCGCCGTATCGCGAGCGAGCTTGGTATCGGTCTCTATGACGTGTACGGCCTGACAGAAATTTACGGTCCCGGCATCGGCATGAGCTGTAAGTATGAGTGCGGCATGCACGTCTGGACGGACTATTTATACTTTGAAATTATCAATCCCAAAACAGGAAAGCTCGTGCCCGAAGGCGAAATCGGTGAGCTGGTCATTACCACCCTGCGCAAGGAAGGCGCGCCCTTGATCCGCTATCGCACCCATGACCTGACTCGCTTCTTACCCGGTCCCTGCGCCTGCGGACTGGATTATCCGCGTATTGACACCATCCTGGGCCGCTCTGACGATATGGTCAAAGTGAAGGGCACCATTATTTATCCCAGCCGGGTCGATCAGCTGCTTGCCACGATTGACGGCGTCAGCAGTGAATATCAAATCATGATCGACCACTTGAATGGCAAAGATATCCTGACGCTGTTCTTCGAAACAGCGCTTGAAATCGGCCCCGACTCGGCCGAACTTGAAAAAACGGTCAGGCGCGAGTTCAAGGAAAAAATCGGTATCCTGGCCAATGCCAAAGCGGTCTCCCTGGGCGAACTGCCCAGAAGCGAGAAAAAGTCAACGCGCGTGTTTGACAACCGCTATTGATTCTTCTTGCACACTCCTTGCTTCTTCTGAGCTCGCCTGAGCTCGCATGAGCGAAAATTATGAGATACAAAAAGCCTTTGGCAAGGTAAACTGTGTAGTGTAATTTAGAGCCCGCCGCGATAAGGAGAACAATCCCATGAAAATTTCCAAGACCGATGCCCTGATTTGGTTTGACTATTTTGCCCAAATGCCTGAAGACGAAGAACTCAACGCCATGCAAGAGGAAATCGTATACGCGACTTTGGCCCAGATCGAGGCGGTGGTCGATCAACGCCAGGCGGACTTGATCGCGCAGATTGAGGGCTTGAACCAATTCGAACAGCGTACTCTTTTTGTTGGTGACGCGGAGAAGTTCCCCAAAGGCTGCCGTTCTTGTTTGGTCGGGACCGGTTTGAACGCAATCCGCAAAACGAACCACTGCAATCTGGACTGCAAGTTTTGTTACAACTACGGCCAGTTGGAGGACATCCCTCCGGTGGGTGAGGGCCTCTGGGAAATCGGCGGCACGAAATTTTATGAACAAGATCTTGACTTGCTGCTGTCCATTCAACGGAAGCCTTCCGGCGTGTCCTATGTCTATCTGGAACCCTTCATGGAGATCGAAAAATATTATCCGGTGATGAGAAAATTTCGCGCAGCCGGGATTTATCAACATCTTTACACCAATGGTACTTTGGCGACTGAGGAGAACTTACGCGCTTTAGGGGAAGCAGGCCTCAATGAGCTCCGCTTTAATCTGGGTGCATCCAACTGCGCGGATCGCGTGATCGAAAATATCGGAGTGGCCAAAAAATACATTGAACATGTGGGGATCGAAACGCCCATGACGCCTGAATTTTTCGCCAGCTTTTTCAAGAAGCAAGAGGCGATCATGAAGACCGGACTCGATTTCATCAATTGCGCCGAATTGCATTTGAACGAAAACAATCTTGACAACTATCTCGGTGAAAACATGTACATGTGCAGACTGGGTTATCTGTCCCCGATTTGGAGCCGGGAACTCACGCTGAAATTCATGAAAATCGCCGCGCAGGAAAACTGGCCATTGCTGGTGCATGATTGCTCCAATCACACGAAATTCGCGCGGGATTTGAACCTGAGCAGTAAAGAGGGCAAGTGGTTTGGGGCCAGCCCCTATGCCTGCGAATTTCCGCGCCTTCCGTACGAAGCCTTTTTGCCCGTCTTGAACGATGTGGGTTTTCAGTTTTTGGAGGAAGAAGCCTTGCCCGATGAGTACAAGCCGGACTTGTTCGATTTATGAGAGGACAGGTGGAAGCAGGGGTGGGCATAGATGAAAAAGCGGCTTAAAAAAATCCTGATGGCGATCGTAGTGCTGCTCCTTGCTTTGAGTGGCGCATTCCTGATCTACGCCTCCGTTTTTTACAAAGCGGACCCTGTCGCGCTTGCCGTCATGGAAAACGCGGGCAATTTGCGTATCGAGGACGATTTGATCCTCCTGTCTCCCGATACAGCCGCTGACACCGCCTTGATTTTTTATCCGGGGGCCAAAGTGGAATACCTCGCCTATCTCCCGCTTCTGGAAAAAATCACCGAGCGCAGCGACATCACTTGTATCCTTGTCAAAATGCCCTTCAACATGGCTATTTTCGATGTGAACGCGGCCGACCGAATCATCGAGCGCTACCCGGAGATTGAAAACTGGTATATCGGTGGTCATTCCATGGGCGGCGCGATGGCCAGCAGTTTTGCCTCAAAGCAGCCGGACAAGGTCAAAGGCTTGATTTTATTGGGGGCCTACCTTTATGGCGATTACCCGGCCGAAAAGTCGCTGACGGTTTACGGATCATTCAACACGAGCGTGGCGGAACAGGTCGATTACACGGACAATGTGGTGGTGATCGAAGGCGGGAACCATGCTCAGTTTGGCAATTACGGCCGGCAAAAGGGTGACCCGGACGCAACTGTTTCAAGCGAAACACAACAAAAGAGCGCGGTGGAGGCTGTCGCTGGGTTTCTTGCCAAAAACACAAAATAACAGCCTCACAGAACGGAGGACCTTCGATGAAATATGTAGTGATCAGCGGCAGCACCCGCGGCATAGGCTGGGCCATGGCCCTGGAATTCTTGCGTGCCGGCTGCTGTGTCACGCTCTCGGGCCGAGGTGAAAGCTTGTCGGAGGAGGCGCAGGAGACATTGTCTGCTTTTGCCGATAAATTCATTTATCTGCCCTGTAATGTCCAGGAAAAGGCACAGTTGCAGAGGCTGTGGGATCGTTCACTGGAACAATGGGGCAGGATTGATATCTGGATCAACAACGCGGGCCAAAATACGCCTCACAAGCCGGCCTGGGAAACGGGTGAAAGCCACACGAGAAATCTGATCGAGACCAATCTGCTCGGGCTGATTTTCGGGGCACAGGTGGCGGCAGCGGGCATGCTGAAGCAAGGCCATGGCGCGATTTATATTATGGATGGGCTTGGCTCAAACAACATGATCCAGCCCAAAACCATCCTGTACGGCACGACGAAACATGCGCTGACCTACTTCATGAAAGGACTGGCCCAAGAGCTTGAGGGCAGCGGGGTGATTGCGGGACGACTGTCTCCGGGCATGATGCTGACCGATTTCATCACCAAAACCACGGACGGTGAGCCTTCCGAAGTGATCGAAGACGTAAAATTCAAAAAAATATTCAACATTCTGGCGGATAAGCCTGAAACCGTCGCCCGGTTTTTTATTCCCCGTATGCTCAGCAATACCCGGAACGACGCACAAATCGCCTGGTTGAGCAATCGCAAAGCGGCCTGGCGTTTCATGACAGCGACTTCGCGCAAAGGCAGGCTGATCAAGTAGTGCGAGAATCAGGGGGCTGCTCGAGCGAGAGCCTTAGTTTAGAGAAAACCACGGAAATGGAGCTTTTGTATTGAAAAAAACAGAACGTCTGGGCAAAGAGAAAATCACCAAATTACTCATTGAATTCTCTATTCCAGCGACCGTAGGTATGCTGGTCAACGCGCTTTACAACATCGTCGACCGCATCTTTATCGGCAACAGCCCTGACCTGGGTCCTTTGGGGATTGCTGCCATTACGGTGAGCTTTCCCTTGACTTTGATCTTGATGTCCATCGCTTTGCTTTTCGGTGTGGGTGGCGCAACGCTGTTTTCCATAAAACTGGGAGAAAAGCGACCTGATCAGGCCGAAAAATATCTGGGCAATGCGGTGCTGATGCTGCTGGGGTCTTCAATTCTCTTCACATTTTTGAGCTTGCTGTTTTTAGAGCCCATTTTGATCCTTTTCGGCGCCAGCCCGCAGATGCTGCCCCTGGCCATGGAGTACATGGGGATCGTGCTCTGGGGCTCGATGCTTCAGGCTTTGAGCATGGGGCTCAATAATTTCATGCGGGCGGACGGCAGTCCCAAATTGGCGATGCTGACCATGTTTTTCGGCGCCGGTTTTAATATCCTCTTCGACCCGATTTTTATATATGGCTTTCGCTGGGGAATGACCGGAGCAGCCCTGGCCACGGTGGGCGGCCAAATGGTGACGGCCGTCTGGCTGCTCGCTTATTTCACGAGCAGAAGAGCGTCTGTTAACTTAAAGCTGAAAAATCTAAAGCCGGAAATCAGTTTGATCAGAAAAATCATGAAGACCGGAACCCCTTCTTTTTTACGCCAGATAAGCAACAGTCTGATGAACGTGACGTTGAACAAAGGTCTGATGATGTACGGTGGAGATATTCCGGTGTCTGCCATCGGGGCCATCAACAGTCTGCAGACGTTCATGATCATGCCTGTGTTTGGAATCGTTCAGGGGGCCCAGCCCATCATCGGTTACAATTTCGGTGCCAGGCAGCGTGAGCGGGTGAAAGAAGCTTTGAAATGGGCCATTTACGCGGCCAGCGCAGTGGTTATCGTGGGTTGGCTGCTGACCCGGATCTTTCCCGATCTAATGATGCGCATGTTCAGCAAAGACCAAGATTTACTGGTCTTTGGTGTTTACGCCATCAAAATCTGGTTTTTTTGTTTACCCCTGGTCGGATTTCAAATCGTGAGCGCCAGTTATTTTCAGGCTGTCGGCCGGGCCGGGCTGGCTAATTTTTTGACGGCCAGCAGGCAGCTGCTGATCTTTATCCCTGCAATTATTGTTTTGCCCCTGTTTTTCGGACTGAACGGCATTCTCTATGCTGCGCCACTGGCGGATTTTCTCTCGGCCATCGTGACCGGAATCTGGCTGTGGGTAGAATTAAAGCATTTGAATTCGCTCAGCCCGGCTGTGGTGACGAGCGGAGAGGATTGATTCGCGGCATCTTCGCGCCCTGAACCTTACGTGACATCTAATGGATGAGGCTCCTATAATGAAGCTGTGAACAACAACGGCGCGCCTTGTTTGTGTGAGGAAAAGTGCATGAAAGAAGAACTCATCGCCCCTTGCGGGATGAACTGCAGCTTATGTGTCAGCTATCAATTCTCGGAGCTTAAACTGAATAAGCAGGGTTTTCAGAAAAAGGGCTGCCCTGGCTGCGTACCGCGTGGGAAGCACTGCACCTACATGAGCAATAGCTGCAAGTGGGTGGGTGAAGGCTTGCTGCGGTTTTGCCACGAGTGTGAAGTGTATCCGTGCAAAAGGCTGCAAACTCTGGATAAACGCTATCGTGAAAAGTATCACATGAGCATGATTCAAAATCTGGAAAACATCAAAGAAAAGGGTATGGATAAATTTTTAAGCGAACAAGCGGAACAGTGGCGCTGCCCGGAATGTGGTGGTCTCATCTGCTGTCACAACGGACTGTGCTTGACCTGCCACCTGGATACACTGCTTGAAAATAAAAAATACCGCTGGAATGAGGAGGAAGTACGTGGACGCGCTAAATGATTCGATTCGGGAATACCGTGAGCAGCTGAGCCGGGGCAGGATTCAAGCGGCGTACCGCGGGATTATGAGTTTCATGTCAGGACTCTGCAGCTATCTGGCCGGCCGGCATTCAGATTATTCGGCCACTGCCTTGTACTGCGGTTATATGGACATGACTTATTTTGCCTTCACACCTCGTTTTCTTAAAGAGAAAAAACTCAAGCTCGCCCTTGTCTATCTGCATGAACCGGGCCGCTTCGAGCTGTGGCTGTCCGGATCGAACAAAAAGATTCAGGCTGAATACATTGAGCTCTTGCAAAACTCGAATTTAGGAGAATTCAAATTGTCTCAGCCGCTTCCGGGAGTGGATTCCATTCTTGAACTTGTCTTAACAGAGGAGCCGGATTTCGACCACCCTGAAGCTTTAAGACGAGAAATCGAAAGCAAGCTGCTTGAATGCACAAGTCAGCTGCGGACTCTTCTGACTTGATCCGGGGTGAATGACATGGAAAAAGCAGCACGCTGCCAAAGCGAAATCGAAGCTGTCCTGGCTAAGCGCCACGACCTGGGTGGGGATCTGTGGACGACTCCGGATCATCGTTTGATGAAAGGCGGGCCGTTTTCAACACTCGAAAGTACCCGGCTGCTGCTGGAGCTGGGCATGGATCCGACTGAGCCGGTGCTGAAAGAGGTCACTGAACTGATTTTCAGCTGCTTACGTACAGACGGTCGCTTTAAACTCACGCCGAGCGGGGCGATTTATCCCTGTCAAATCCTGAACGCGCTCAATGTTTTGTGCCATCTGGGCAGGGCGGCTGATTCCCGTCTGCAGAAAACGTATCAACATCTCTTCGAAATTCAGCACAGCGACGGCGGGTGGCGCTGCCTCAAGTTTAGTTATGGCAAAGGTCCCGAAACCGAATTTTCCAATCCCGGCCCGACCTTAACGGCTTTGGATGCTTTCCGCTTTGCTCCGGAGCTTGGTCACGAGCCCGAGCTTGAGCGGGCGCTGGAGTTTTTACTGCAGCACTGGACAAGCCGCGCGCCGCTCGGTCCCTGCCACTACGGCATCGGTACACTGTTCATGCAGCTTGAATTTCCTTTTCGAACTTACAACTTGTTCTATTACGTATATGTGCTGTCATTCTACAAATATGCGCGCCACGATGCGCGTTTTCTGGCTGCACTAAATGTGCTGGAGTTAAAACTGCGTGACGGACAGGTCGTGGTGGAGCGGGTCAATGCCAGGCTGGCGGGGTTTTCGTTTTGCCAGAAAGACGAGGTGAGTACTTTGGCGACCGAGCGTTATCTCGAATTAAGAAGAAATTTGGCGACAGATGAGGGGTGAAAGGCTGCAACGATCTGCCGCAATAGAATCTTGAATTCACCCAATTAAAAACCCCCAAACAGGATTGATTCGCTGCTGGGGGCTTTGTTTAATTGGATATGCTCTCTGATTCGGCGTCGGTGTTTATCAGGCTTGAGCTTCACCTGCGTGGGAAGTGACAGGCAGTACGCAAAAGCGGTTGCGGTACAACTGAATTGCAGCTGCGCCGATCAGCACGACCATGCCGATCAAGGCTGCAAGTTCGGCCATGTTGTGTTTCCCTTGAAAGCCCTCGGCTGCGCTCAGGAAATTAAAAATCCCAAAATATGCCCAGGCGACAGGTAAGGGGAAAGCCGCGTTTTTAAGCAGCAGCATCACGAAAATGACCAGCACTGTGGCAACTGCTAAGATAATCACAGCCCAAAGTTCTGTCGAAAGCCCAAAGCCGTTCCACTCCAGTTTCACGAGAGCAGCGGCGATGTTGACCACGGTAGCGACAAAAAGCCAGCCATTGTAGATACCGAACGTGAGCGGTAAAAGCCTGCGTCTGCTTTCTTGAATTTTCAGCAGCCTCATGTTGAGCAAGGCCAGGGTGATGACGAAGGCAAAAATAAAGAGTACCGAAATTTCAACCAGAACAAAGGAAAAGCTAACGATCCAGGCGATGTTCAAAATCGAAGAAAGGCGGAACAGCAGACTGATTTCATCCACCGCCTTTTCGTAATAGCGGTCGGACTGCTTAACGACCATCATAATGACTGAAATGATGAGCAGCGTATAAATGACGCTCCAAATACTGAAGGTAGCCGGACTGGGCGTGATCAGTGTCACGTACATGTCCGAGATTTCTTTTTGTGATAGCCCATTGATCAGACCCAGCGCTCCGAGCGCGTTGACGGCCAGGGTAACGACAAAAATTATTGCGTTGATCCAAGCTTGTTTCTTTCTTTCCATTGTGTGCCTCCTAAATATCTTGTTCTTGTGTTAGATTTTGACTGATAACATGACTGATTCTGTGATAGCTGCTGATCTCTTCAGGGCTGAGTCCTTTGAAACAAGCCGTTTCCCATTGCTTGAGCCGTTCGTGAAGCTGCGGCACCAGAACGGAGCCCCGAGCATCGAGGTGACAAATTTTGTTGCGTTGATCCTGCGCATCAGAGCACCTGCGAATCAATCCTTTGTGCTCCATTTCCTGAAGGATTTTCGTCACATTGGCTTTGTCGGTCTGCAGAAAAGGAATTAAACGGCTTTGTGAGGTGCCGGGCATTTTCTCAAGCACCAGCATAACCACCAGTTCGCGCCAATCGACCGCCAGGTCTTGCAGCAGCTCGTCGAGGACTTGCTTCCCGTATTTATTCAAAATACTTATGTTGCAGATAAACATCTCGTGACCTTTCGATAGTTGTATAATACAATTGTATAAAACAACTATAATCAGGTCAAGTCTTCTGTTTGGAATTTTTCTCCGGTTTTTCGTGACCGCATTTTTGGAGTAAACTAAGGGCAAAACGACTCCGGAAGGCAGGCACGATAAGCGTGGACAGAACAAAGCAAGAATCCGGTCACCTGGTGGCTGATCACATCATAAGACCCATTGCCTACTATCACAGTGAAATGAAAGAAAAATTCGGCTTGCCGCGTCAGTCAGGCCTGGTTGAACGTTTGC
>CAYNZF010000031.1:0-4704 GCA_964401615.1 uncultured Oscillospiraceae bacterium | reverse complement strand
GGTTTTTCCGCAAGCCGGCGTGAAGGTTTCCAACCGACCGTGCGGCCACCGCGCCTGCATGGAAACGAACGCATGGGAGTGTTCGCGACGCGCTCGCCCTTCCGCCCGAATGCGCTGGGTTTGTCTGCCGTGCGCCTGACTGAAGTGCAGCTGGACACGGCCGAAGGCCCGGTTTTACTGGTTAAAGGTGCGGATCTGCTGGATGGCAGTCCGATTTTCGATGTGAAGCCTTATATTCCTTACGCAGACCGGATTAACGAGGCCGGCGGCGGTTTTGCCGAGACAGATCCGGGTGATGAAACCCTGAAGACCATTTGGCCTGCTCATTTACAAGGTCTGCTTCCGACTGAAACAGAGGCCGTTATCAGACGTCTTCTGGAGTTGGATCCGCGACCGGCTTACCAGAACGATCCTGACCGTATTTACGGTATGCGTTATGGCCAATGGAATGTGCGTTTTCGCGTTGAAGAAGGCTTACTCCATGTGTTAGGGCTGGAAGAGCTGTCCGATGACTGAGCCTGTGGAGAGCTACCCGGTTGAGTGCGTCTATTGGATCTACATCCTGCGCTGCAGTGATGACAGCCTCTATACTGGGATCGCGCGCGATCCTGACAAGCGCCTGGCCCTGCACAACAGCGGCAAAGGGGCCAAATACACCCGTGGTCGTGGTCCTTGCTCTATTGTCTATCTGGAGCAGTGTGCGGGTCGCAAAGCCGCCCAAGAGCGCGAATGGGCCCTGAAAAAGCTAAGCC
Organism: uncultured Oscillospiraceae bacterium; assembly: GCA_964401615.1. Lineage (GTDB taxonomy): Bacteria > Bacillota > Clostridia > Saccharofermentanales > Fastidiosipilaceae > JAXGQD01. The sequence continues at coordinate 3,952 of CAYNZF010000031.1, read as the reverse complement.
GGGAAGCCAAGCTCGCATTGCTGGACGCTTATGCGCAGTTCGAAAGAGAGACGAATAGTGAATTCGCTGTTTCATCAAGCCGTGGCTCCTGATTCAGTTTTGCCAAAAATTATCTGCATAAATTCCCTGAATTTTCGCAAAGGAGCACAAAAAATTATCCCGAAAATCGCGAACAACTCCAAAGCCGACGGCCTAAGGTTTACCGGACTTGACGATCTGTTCATGCAGCTTGATATACATCGCGGGCATTTGCTCAAAGGCCTGAACGCGCACAAATTTCAACCTAAAGGCTGTGCCCATGCCGAGATTGAAAAATTGCTTCGGGATGTCCTTCTGCGGGAAATCGTACAGACCGTTCTTTTTGTAGAACCGATGGTCGTCTCTGACCACGCCGCGCATGCTGTAGATCAGATCCCTGAAAATTTTCATGCCGCCCAGGCCCAGAAAATTGACGCTTTTCTGGTACTTGGCTGCAGTCGCCCGAGCCAGACGCTCGGCGCAGCTGCGCAACAGAGCTTCGAGCTGGGCAGAGTCTTCGTATTCATCACCGATGATGGCCATGGAATTTTCGCGGCCGACGTTGTCTTTGCCCTCCAGAAATTGACGGACGTTGGGAAGGGCCCGCAGCGGTCCGGCCACCAGATAAGCGGTGTGCTTACCCATCATGCTGGTGCGATGTCCATTGGAAAAGGTACGGTCCAAAAAGAGTTTCCAGATCGGCTTGAGATAACGATCTTCCAAATTCATGCCGAAGAGCAGCACGTCGCAGGTATTGACCAGGTCCATGTAAAAATCCTGAAAGCCATCCTTACGTTCGCAATCGCCCACCAGCTCGCAGCGCAGGCAGCCATGACAGCCGGCCTCGTAAGGAAAAGTGTTGATGTCGACCACCTCGACAGGGTGGGGATACGCATCCATGAACACATCGATCATACGGGACAGGTTGCCGTCTTGGTTGATCTCATCCGTCAGCAGGACCGTCCGCGGAGCAGCAGAGCCTGACGCGGTCTTGGCCGTGCTTGATTCAGACAGTGCCCGGGCTTTGAAAAACGGGGATTGCACATCAGGGAGAGGAGAAAACTTGCGTTCGAGCGGGGTTTTATTTCGACAAGCTTCAATAAACTCATGCATAAAAAAGCACATGCTCGCACGATGCTTTTTCTTAAGCATATCCATATTGTCAGCCGTCCGGCCTTCCTGGTACGACATGCCCAGGTCTTCGCTCATGCTGCGCAGCCAATCCTCGGCGAGGTGGTCATAGTAGTGAAAGCAAGTCATCATACTGGTCGCGTATTTACCCTGAAAAATCTTGCTGCGTCCGGCCTCTTTGATCAGTTGTAAAAATCTGATCAGCTGCCAGGGGACCAGCATGGTATAGACCGGCGTGTTCCAGATGATCGCGTCAGCCCACTCGATATCGGACAGCGCCGTCTCGAACCAGGCTGCATCGTATGAGATGGGTGAGAGCTCTTCACCGACTTGCAGAACTTTAGACTCCAGATTATTTTCCTGACCCAACATATACAGACTGTGCTGCAGGGTCAAGCTGTACTTGCCCTTGGGGCTGCCATTTACGACGAGTACTTTTGTCATTTTTTCCATTGATCTTCACCTCGCTTTGTTCTGCTTTTGTCTGATTCTGTTAAGAAGATGCTCAACGCGCGGACGATTGCAACGCTGGGCGATGATGCAGGGCAGCTTGAGACCGATCAGCGTTGCCCGCGTGAATGATGATCGACAGCGTGGGAAAATCCTGTGCAAGGTGTTCCATGTCAGGCACACGCGGAAATCGATAAAAAAGCAAGGCAGTTGAAAACAAGCCGAGCAGCACGATGAGCAATTCGATGATAATAATCGTCACAGCCGCTAAACTTTCAATTGCTTGCGCAGTTCATCCGCGGCCAGTTTTCCGGTGAGGATGGAGACCGGCAGCCCTGAGGGACTGAAGGTCCATTGGCCGCATTGGAAGATGTCAGGAATGGGTGTGTGGACCGATTTGGTGATTTTCTGCAGTCGGCTTTCCGCGGGCAGGGGGGCGTTTGTAAAGGCCCAACCCGTGATGGCCCCTTGCGCGTTGCCGGTTTCCCGTTCAATGGTCAGGGGTGTCGAGCAGGACACGAAAGCGATTTTCTCCGCCATTCCCGGAAACAACGAGGACTCCAGTGCCTTTGTGATATTATCGATGCAAAACTGCTTGAAGGACTCATAGTCACCCTCGTCCGCGACACGCTTGACCAGGCGGTAGTCCAGCAGCGAACTGACGATGAGGCCGCTTTTTCCCTCCGGCGCGAGCGAAGCGTCCCTGATGACCGGACAGGAGATCTCATAGGTCGTGCGGGCGAGATACGTTTCCACCCATTTCCACAGTGCCGCTTTCCCTTGCGCAGCGGCCTCCTCCCAGGGGGGAAGTGAAGACAAGCCGTCCATCAGAGGCGTATAAAACGCGTGCGCCCCACAAATATCGGCAAAATAGCTTTTGTCTAAATTGACTCCCATAAACAGGGTCAAAATGGAATCCCCGCCCTCGTTTTGTTCCACCAGGCGGCGCTGTTTGGCGACGCTCGCGGAATTGGGCTCATTTACAAGTGTGTAGAGCAATTTCTGATCCGCTGCCCACACCATTTTTTTGTAGCGGAAGGTCTCACCGGCAGCCGTGGTGATCTCGTGCTTGAGGTTGTCGACCGCCTTGATTTCAGTTTGAGTCTTGATTTCGCCACCCGCTGCCAGGATATAGTCGGACATCTTTTGAGCGATCACACCCGTGCCTCCCAGAGGGTAACTGTAATCGAGGTAGAGCGAAAAATAACTCAGGGCAAAAAAGCTGGGCGTATTCTTGAAAAAATGCTGCGCGATGAGGTCGATCAAAGCCTGGTTGTTCGTGAACTTTTGCAGATATTGCTGGACCGGCTCCACCAGGCGATTGGCCTTTTTAATGTTACGCAGATACTTAAGCAGCCAGGGCAGCAAAGTTTTCATGAGATATTCCGGGTCGCGCATGTTGTCAAGAAAGAGTGGATTGTCGATGCCGTAGAGCACATCCATGTAGCCCATGACTTTTTTTATTTCCGCAACGATCCTGCCAATATCGGGCACGTTTTCGGGGAAAAGATTGCCCAGCATAGCGGCATAGTCCTCCAGACTGGCAGGCGAACTCAGCCTCGTCCACTCTTGGCCCACACCGATGGAGACCGGATTCTTTACGACAGGCATATCAATCTGCAGATTTTTCAGCATGGGGAAGATGATGCCCGAATTTTCAAAGGCCCGGATGCCCGCGTCAAAGGCAAAACCTTCCTGCCTGAATGTGCTGACGAGCCCACCTGTTTTACTGCTTTTTTCACAAAGGAGGGTGCGATAGCCGTAGCGGCAAAGGTAAGCCGCTGCGGTCAAGCCCGCCAGTCCTCCGCCGACCACGATGACGTCATAATCTTTATTCATATGTCAACCTCGCTCAAAAACTCAAGTACTTTTGCGATTTGGACGGAGCCCTCGTGTTCAAGAGCACAAATGCAGGCTGGCTCAAACTTTTCAATTGCAGCTGCACCGGCCGGGGCCTTGAGCCAGCACTTTTTAGCCCCGACAAAATTTCCCGCGACAACACGGCGCATGATGCCGCGCACGTCTGAGGCAGTACCCGCTGTGCAGCCCGGCTGCTCGCACAGCCTGCAGCGCATGGCTTCGCGCATGATGCCGCGCTCCGTTTCAGGATAGCTTTCAAAGAGCTTGTCGGCAGTAAACGGTTTTTTGACCATTCTCACATAATTTGGCATATTGGGGCGATAAACAAAGGGTTCCAGGCCCAGCTTTTTCAGCAAGGCATTGGCTGCCGACAGTCCTGATGTTGTTACGGTGGGGGTTCCGGTTCCCATGACGGTCGATTCACCACAGCAGAACAAGTTATCCCAATCTGTGCGCGTATGCTGCCGTTTGAACATATGCTGCCCCAGCATCT
>CAYNZF010000030.1:15197-22158 GCA_964401615.1 uncultured Oscillospiraceae bacterium | reverse complement strand
ATGGTGGAGTAATCAAAGTACACCTACTGCTCCGACACGTGTCATCGAAAACAGCAGCACAACGACCTTTCAGCCCACCGTGGGTTGGCGTTATGTCTACGTGACCGGCCAAGATGTAGTCAACCGCGACATCTACACCTACGCCACATCCAGCTGGTTAGGTATTGATGCGCTGGCCAAAGATCCGGGCGCCTTGTATTCCTACGAACGCATTACTGCCGGAGCTCCGGTCCCGCTGCCGAACGGCGAATACTTGCAATACTCGACCTCCACTGAGGCATACCTCTACTGGTACAGTACCTACAACTTAACGGATCGGACCAAGGTGTATGAGGACAGTTGGACGACTAAGAGCGGCTTCCTAAACCTCGGAAGGACCTATTGGACCAAGGTGATCTACGAACAAGGCACCAAAGACGTCCACTACCACAGCGTCAAAGCCTTCTATCCGATCAATATCAGTTTTGCCGGGGCTCAATCCGGAATCATCTGGATCGATTCCATCAATGATATCATCCTGCTCGGCCCTGTCAGCAACTCACTGGGTGCTACAACATTGATCACTGATGGTGCGATAGAACAGGTATCTGACGCAGTGATTACAGCCAAAACACTCACTCTTGAGTCGGGCAGCGGCATAGGCAACAACTTGCCTATCCTGGTAGACCTCCAGGGCGGAGTACTCAATGCCAGTGCAACGACCGGAATGATCAATCTCCGTGAACTGACGGGAGACATGATTATCGGCCAAATCACCAATGCAGGCGGAGATGTCTTCCTGGATACGATCGGAAGTCTGGTCAGCTATAACACAAGTTCGCTGGTCAAGGGATTGTTCGTTGACCTGAAAGCCAGAACCGGTTCCATCGGGGTCGGCACAGCGCTCAGAATCGACACCGGCACGGCGAGTCTCTCAGCCTGGGCTGTCGGCTCGATAAACCTAATTGAAACAGTCGGTGACTTAAATCTGATCAGTGTTGTGTCCACCAATGGCTCAATCAATCTGAACGTACTGGACGGAAGCATCACCGACGGAAGCAGCCTCGAAATGCCCGACAATGCAACGACGATAGCATTGGCTGCGATGTGGCCTGCTCCTACGGAACCTGCTACTTTACCGGATGATCCAGGCGAAGATAAATTCAAGGATCGCTTCACAGTCGCTCAGATCAACGCGGTTTTGCAAGCAAGTCTGTACAAGCAAATGGCTGATACCAAATACAATATTGAAGAATTGAATCTCAGCGCTGTGAATATCACACTCACCGCCAGTGGCCGTGTCGGCGATGTTCGGGAATACCGTTTTGACATTGTTGATGGTTTAGTCGAGCTGAGCCCCGGCTATAGATTGATGCTGGCGGCGGCGGAACGCGGTGACATTGTCTTCTATGATGCATCAGGCAACCCTGTCGATGCGTCCAGCGGCACTGCAGCGTATTTCATTTACAGCCAACATGAAGACATCGACCTACTTGCAACGGGATCCGTTACGGCGACCGCCGGTGGTGATATCTACATAGGTTCAGAGACCGATCTCAAACTGACGAATCTCAGCGGTGCGGATATGCGCATCAAGAGCGGCGCAAATATCTATAGCGCACTGGCATCTACAGGCAGCAATATTCGAGGCGGAAGCCTGATCCTGGAAGCGGCAGGTGGAACCATCGGAACAGCCGGCAAGCCTCTTGGAGCGACTGTTGTCAATGCAAGTAGTGAAAGCCTCAGAATACGGGCTTCCGGAAACATTTACCTGAACGGGTATGCGGATGGAACCAATGCCGGAGGTTTCAACATCGACCATATTTGGACACCCGGAATTGTGATTTTAAATGCAGCCGGATTCATCCAGGACGCGAACAATACGGCCGCGATAGACATCCAGAGCTTGTCATTGACCATTAATTCCGCCTCGGTCGGCACATCTGCCAACTGGATGGAAATCGACTTGGGCGATGGTTCAGTCCTGTCTGTTAACGCGACCAACGGTGGTATTTACATCGAAGAAAAAACCGGCGACATACTTGCTATGGCATTGACAGCCGTAAATGGCGATGTCGTCCTGAAAGCGGCCGCTTCGATTTTGGATGCACAAGACGAAACCGCTGGAGCACTTACCAATATCAGCGGCAAAGCCATTCTCCTTACGGCAGTCACCGGCAGCATCGGCGTATTCGGAAACGCACTGGAAATCAACTCGTCTACACCCAGCAGCGGCAAAGTCAGCGCGGAAGCGGTCTATGATATCGTTTTGCATGAAACGAGTGGTGATATGCAGATCGAACGTATCAAGAGCAGCGGCGGCAATGTCTTCATAAGCGCCCAGGGCAGCATTTTGAAATACCCGAGCACTTATAGCGGATTCAATATCGAAGCCGGAAATCTGATGTTCACCGTCGGAGCTTCATTCGGTGCAGCAGCAAGTCCGATTTTGACAAAGACCGGCCGCTTCAACGGAAGCGCTGTTGGCGGTGTCTGGATTGACAACACGGGCGCTTTGACTGTCGGACCGTTTACAAACAGCGGCAGCGGCGTCACGGCAGGCACTGACTTTAGTCTGCTGAATCGTGGCTCTTTCACGCTGGCGACATTCCTGAGCAGCGGTGGTAATTTGTTCATTCGCACACTGGACACTGCAGCACATACTGAAGACTTGAGTATTTTGAGTGGTTCTTATATCACCTCAGGCGGCTCAATACTCCTGCTTGCGGGAGACGACATCCGTTTGGAGGCCGGCAGTACCATAACCGCTGCGACTAAGATTGAACTTTTCGGTGACTTTAATGGCACAGGCAACAACAGTGCAGCATATGATGGCAGTGCGGATCCGGATACATTCGGAACCCTTATCACCATCAATAACACTGTGACAACACCGCTGTTACTTATCTTCGGCGGTAACGATAACGATCAATTCACCTTGACGGTACTAACTCTGGCCAGCAAAGTTGAGATTTTTGGCAAAGAGGGCAATGACCTTTTCACCATTAACCAGATGCCTTCGCTGATCTCAGAATCCGCTGGGGTTCGTGACACGGTGCTGCTCGATGGGCAAAACGGAGCCGATGATTACGTCATCAACATCAACGGACAATCCAACACGCATCACATCATTACCGTCGCAGATTCAGGCTCTGACAGTGAAATGGACAGGCTGATGATCAATGGAACGACTCAGGCGGACACCTTCTTGCTGCGTCGCTATTTCATCGCTGTCTTACATGCGCTGACAGAAGGCGAAATGGATTTCACAAGCTACTTTGAACGCATCAATTATGACGAAGGCATCGAGCACCTGACGATTACGTCAGGCGAAGGCAACGATCGTTTCTATAGTGATGACAACAGTGCCATTACTTTGATCAACATGGGTGCTGGAGATGACTTCATTCAAGTTGGACAGATGTTCGCCACACTCAGGGATGTGGATGCAGCTGTTGCTGCAGGAGATGAAATAGAAACGGTGCTGACAACACGAGGCTACCTCAGTATGGGCAATCGTGTTGACTTTGACTTGACTGCGCTGGGCGGCGAAGGCAACGACATGTTCTCCGTGTATTCAAACCGTGCCGAGCTGAGGCTGGAAGGTGAAGCAGGTAACGATAAGTTTATCCTGCGCGCTTTTGCCCTGGCTAATCCAAATGATCCTACACAGGCTCTGATGGACGTCGACGCGGGGACCGGTGAAGATTACATTGAGTACAACATCAACGCGCTGGTGACGATCAACGGAGGGGATGGATACGATACCGTCATTGCAGTCGGTTCAGAATTCAACGATACCTTCATCGTGACCAAAGATGGTATTTATGGGGCGGGTTTGAATATCGTTATTGAAGGTGCAGAAGAATGCTTCGAAGCCTATGGCATGGAGGGAGACGATGTCTTCTACGCGCAAAGCACTCGCGCAGCCATGGTGACTCGCCTGGTTGGAGGCCTGGGCAGTGACTTCTTCAGCCTGATGGGTGACGCCGAGGGTGAAATTTCTACATCGGCTAACGTCGTGACCATTGTGCCGCATCGATTGAGCAGGCTTGAAGGCCCACTCTACATCGAAGGATACAATTATGAAGACGGTCCTGACTTCACCGTAAGACCGGGAGTCGGGCTCCCGTACGAACTGAGCCCGGAATTAAGGGTACTGGAAATCATTATCAATGAAGAAGAGATGCAAGATCAACTCTATGCTTACAATGAAGATAGTATTGATGGAATGACCGGAGCACTGACAGCCAACAACTTAAGCGGCTTCGGTATGTCAGAATCGTTCACTGTTAATGAAGGGACGGACGCAGAACCGATCTGGGTCACATACAACGGTGGCGTCACTTACAGCAACCTGGAGGTCTTCGAGCTGCTCCTGGGCAGCGGAGACGACCGCATAGACGTGAGTGATACGGCTGCAAGCGCCATTACGGCTATACACGGCGGTGGCGGTGCTGACACGATCGTGGTGACGAATGCCTCCGGTCCGCTGGTTCTCTTCGGTGACACAAGTGAAGACTACAGCCGTTATAGTTCCACGGACAATACAAATGTCAGCTTCAGCGGCAATCAGTTTACCAATCCCGGCAACGACTTCATAGATGTTCGCGCGTCCGGGCAAAGTACAACAATTTACGGTGGAGAGGGTGTTGACAGAATCTTTGGCAGCCAAGCCGAAGACCATATCGCGGGTGGATCGGGCGATGATGTAATCTACGGCGAAGGCGGTAACGACATTATCTATGGCGATTCAAGGTTTAATATAAACCTATTGGAACGCCTCGTCACGGTACCGACCGGCGCTGACGCAGGTCAGGATACAATTGATGGTGGCAGCGGTTCAGACATCGTCTTTGGCGATCACGGTCGTATTACACAGCTGGGTTATGCAGCCGGCACACAGACCGTGAACAATATAGCCAATATTACATTCATCGAAACGCTTGACCCAAGCATCGGCGCTGACGACATCCTCACAGCTGGCGAAGGCGACAACATCATCTTTGGCGGTGCCGGCGTAGACACAATCAGTAGCGGCAGCGGTGTGGACTTCGTCTTTGGCGATCACGGACGCATCACACTGGACAATGCTTTGGCCGGAATAAAGTTATACGAATCAATCGACACGAGTTATGGTGCTGACGACAGCATTACTGCAGGCGATGGCGACAATGTGCTCATCGGTGGTAATGGCGTAGATACAATCAGCAGTGGCAGCGGTTCAGACATCGTCTTCGGTGATCACGGACGCATCACCCTTGATATGTCTTTGACCGGAATCAAGTTATACGAAACGCTTGACCCAAGCATCGGCGCTGACGACATCCTCACAGCTGGCGATGGCGGCAACCTCATCTTTGGCGGTGTCGGTCAAGACACAATTACCAGCGGTAGCGGAGCGGACATCGTCTTCGGTGATCACGGACGCATCACACTGGACAATGCTTTGGCCGAATACATCTTAATCGAATCAATCGACACGGATTATGGTGCTGACGACAGCATCACTGCAGGTGAAGGCGATGACATCGTCATCGGCGGAAACGGTTCGGATACGATCAGCAGCGATGCGGGCTTCGACCTCGTATTTGGTGACAATGTGAGCCTGGACAAGCGCGCAGAAGCAGTCGGATATACCGCAACCTACCGCTACCGACAATTATCGGGTGAAAAGTTCTATAATGCGGCCGGAATTCCTCAATTGGGCGACAGTCCAGGTACTTATCCGGCTTATGTGCCGGTCTGGGGTGATTTCATCATTCTGATCAATCAATCCGGTGTACCGGGTGCTGACACCATCAACGGGGGTACAGGTAACGACTTGCTCTTCGGACAGAACGGCAACGATATTCTCAAGGGCAACGATGGGGATGATTACATTGAAGGCGGAGCAGGAGATGACACCATTTACGGTGGACTTGGCCAAGATGACCTCATTGGCGGCAGCTCGAATCTCTTCGGTCACAACACAGTCGAATTAAGGCAGGATGGCAGCGACACCATCTATGGTGGTGAAGGTGCAGAGACCGAGTTGGCTCGCAACGCAGCGGGGGATACTACATCAGCAGGTCATGCCAATGATTCAGATGTTATTTTAGGCGACAACGGCAATATTTTCCGCATCGTTAACGGCAATGCATATCTGAGCTTCGCTTACGACAATTACGACACTCTCCTCCGCATCGTTCCGAGGCTGGTCCAGCTCCTCGATTACACCTTGGGGGGTCCGGACTACAACACCGCAGCTTTGTCTGACATCGGCAGTGGTGACTTCCTCTACGGTGAAGCCGGAGATGACACGATTTACGGTATGACAGGCAAAGATGTGATTTACGGCGGCGCACAAGACGATGATTTGATTGGCGGTTGGGGTCACGACTGGATCAGTGGTGGAACAGGTGATGATGGCGTTCTGGGTGATGATGGACTCATTTTTACCAGCCGTAACGGAACTGCAGAGCCACTCTTTGGCATAACGGCCAAAACGCAGACGGTGATTTCCGGAGGCACCAACATGAATGCGACGGTATATCTGAGCGGACAGCTGCTTAAGACCGTAAAACTGACACCATTCAATCTGTCTCCTACAGGAGATGTCTACTTTAGACCTGCGTATGCAGATGACATCCTCTACGGTGGTTTGGGCAATGACTTCCTGCATGGAGGTTCAGGCGATGATGCCATTTCCGGTTCGGAAGCCCTGGAGCTTTACTTCAACAGTCATTACAACCCCGGCAATGTCCTGCAGTACAATTCAACCACCACATTGTTCGCAGCCTATAATCCACGCGCACCTATGGCCAAAGTCATGGTTGACTCAAGCGGAAAATTCGTCAAGACAGGAGGTGTCGATTTCTTGCTGAACTTCGAGACGGCGACAAGCGCTGAAGCTGATAACGACGCAATTTACGGTGACCTGGGCAATGACTGGTTGGTCGGTGGACCGGGCAAAGATATCCTCTTCGGCGGTCTGGGATTT
>CAYNZF010000030.1:0-15178 GCA_964401615.1 uncultured Oscillospiraceae bacterium | reverse complement strand
ACCTCATTAATGCGGATGACGATCATGACTCGGGGACTGACAACACAGTGGTTGACACGCCTCCCGCAGGATGGTCCACTGACTACTATGATGACATCATCTTTGGCGGCGGCGATCGAGACGTCTTGATTGCCAATTCAACCGGAGATATCATGGTGGATTGGACCGGTGAGTTCAACAGCTACGTTGTGCCCACATCCAAGTTTGGTCCCGGAACGGTGGTCCGCAACAACAATAAAGCGATTGTGTCGTTCTTGCTGCTTCTTGGACTCAGTGGCGGCCTGGATACTTCAGCCGGTGCAACTGTACCTACAGCAGATGCAAGCAGGTATTTCGAACCTTATGGTGAATTAGGGCTGATTTTGCAGGGTGATACCCTTGTCAAAGATGTAGGCTCACCACGCGATCCGCAGCCCGGTAACAAGGGTGGAAGGAAGAAATAAGCTATCGTCAATTAAGCGGACTGAGTGAACAAAAAAGAATTATTTCTTACCAAGAGGGCCATCCCTTGCAGGCATGCGGTGGGTAGCCCTTTTGCATGGATAATCGCCGGAAAAATGACAAAAACAGGCTGCACCAATCGCAGGCATGGCTTAATTTAACGTATACACAGCTAATATAAGGGTAGTAAAATGTAAGTATCAAAACAGGTCAAACATCTCACCATCGGGTTCGGCTCAGTTGGTCTCAAAACAAAATGTGAGGTTCCCATCATTCAGTAAATTGAGGCCATATCGAAAGGCAGGAATTTATTATGTTATACGAGATTGCTCATCGTTTTCCCAAGGACATGATTTTAAAAGAGGATGGACCGCTGATTTCGCTTTATCAGCCCACCCACAGAACCTCTCCCGACAACAAACAAGACCCCATTTTATTTAAAAAATTGCTGAAAAACATTGAAAATTCGCTAAAACAAGTGACTGATCTCGACTTCATTGAGTCAATCATGCAGCCACTCCAAGAAATCAAGGATGATAAGTACTTTTGGAACAACACGAACGACGGACTGGCTGTTTTCGCAAGCAAGTCCGGATGTGTGGTTTATCATCTGAATGATGCGGTTCAAGAGCTTACCGTGGTGGCCGACAGCTTTCATATTATCCCGCTCATCAAGGCTTTTCAGACTGTGGTCGAGTATCAGGTATTGGGTTTGAGCCGGGAGAATTTTTCCCTCTATCAAGGTAATCGCTTTGGTATTGAAGAAATCAAGCCGGACCCGGCTGCACCAAGGACGATGCAAGAGGTTTTAGGCGATCAATTATCCGAAATATATTTATCATTCGGAGCACATGCAGGTGCAGGCAGCCCTCAGACTTTCCATGCCTACAGCGATGCCAAAAGAGAAATGGATAAAGATACCGAGAAGTATTTCAGATACGTGGATGCCTTTGTCACGGAAACCTATTCAAAAGCATCAAAACTCCCGCTGATTTTGGCCTCGCTGGCGGAATATCAGACGGAATTTATGAGTTTGAGTAAAAATCCCTATTTGTTGAAAGAGGGTATTCATAAATCCATTGACGCGATGGACCTGGATGAACTTACCAACAGAGCGGCTTTGATTGTCGAAGGCAGGGCTTTGGAGAAAATCCATAAACTGCTGGAAAGTTTTGGGGAGTTTGAGTCAGCCGGGCGCGCCTCAGTCGATTTGGAGCACGTGGTCAAGGCCGCCTGCGCAGGTCGAGTGGAAACACTCTTGATTGAGACTGAAAAAATCATTCCGGGAAAAATTGATTCCGATTCCGGACTGATTGTATTGAACGAAACGCTCGATCCGGGCTACGACGATCTCCTCGATGATTTGGCTGAAATGGTCCTGACGAGTGGAGGAAAGGTAAAAGTATTGGCCAGAGAGCAGATGCCCGGAACTTCAGGTGTAGCAGCAATTTACAGATACAGCTGAAGGGAAGCAGACGGGAGCGACGCATTAAGAAAAAGCATCATTTGGACCCTGATGATCGGCTTGTATTTTTTACTCGTGGGCATGGGGAACGGTAACATCGCAGAGTTGTTCGGTGCTTACGGTTTATACATTTTGTTTGTGTGTGCTTTCCTTGGACCGCTCATTTTTGCAAAACTGAAATTCAGGCACGTTCAAGTGAATCAGCTGCTCAAGTAGTTAAATGGCAGATGTCTTAAGAACAAAAAACGAAGCCCCGAACCGGGCTCCGTTTTCTTGCTATGACATTTATCCCGAAATCAGGCCTTAATGGCCGTCACGATTTTGTCCGCCAGCCCCTGCAAAGCTTCGATTTGGGCTTCTTTCATCGAAGACTGAATCACAAACGGCTCGGCGATCAACTCGACATTTTTAGCTTTAGCCAGATGTTCCTGCATGATATTGAGGGCGCGTCCACCCCAGCTCATATTTCCCAAAAGCGCGACTTTGTGATTCTGGAAACCGCAGCCGACCAATTCGGTCAACAAAGCATCCATGACCACATAGAGCTCCGTGTTGTAGTTCATGGCGGCGAACACGACCGTATTGTAACGGAAGGTTTCAGCGATCACATAAGAAGCCTGGGTCTGTGAAATGTCGAACATTTGAATGTTTCGCACGCCGCGCTCAGCCAGGCAATTGGCGAGGATGTCCATCACCAGGGCGGTATTGCCGTACATGGAAGCAAAAGCGATCACGACGCCTTGTTCTTCAGCTTCAAAGCTGGACCATTTTTGATACTTATCCAGAATAAAGCCGATGGTCTCCGGTGTTCTGTAGCATAAACTATGCAGGGGGCAGATCGTGGCGATCTCTACGTCTTTTACTTTTGCCAGCAAGCGCTGTACCGCCTGTCCGTGACGACCGACGATATTGGCATAATACCTGCGGCTTTCGCTGATGTAATTTTCCTGATAGTTGATCTCATCAACAAACAAATTTCCTTTAATAACGCCAAAAGCACCAAAGGCGTCAGCGGAGAACAAGGTTTTAGTATGTGTTTCATAAGTCATGAAAACTTCCGGCCAGTGAACCATGGGTGCGAACACAAATTTCAAGTTAAAGCCGCCTAAATCGAGCTCGTCATTTTCTTTGATCAGATAATAGCGGTCTCGGAATTTGTCTGAGAAAAATTGTTCAAAAAAAGTAAATGTTTTCGGACCACCTACGAATTTGGCCTGAGGGTATTGGGTCAGCACCAGTTCCAGGCTGCCGCAGTGGTCAGGTTCCAGGTGCTGGACGACCAGGTAGTCCAGGTCTCTTCCCTCCAGGGCAGCGTCCAAATTTTTCATGAATTGGGTGGTGTGACCTGCATCGACGGTATCCATTACACAGGTTTTACCGGCTTTTAGGATGTAGGAGTTATATGAGACCCCGTCCGGCAAAGGAAACATATTTTCGAAACGTTGTGTGGTTCTGTCATTTACACCGATATAATCAATTCCTTCGACAATGGTTCGTTTGTTGTACATGTCACGCCTCCTGTAGTTATTAACTTGTATTATACTCGAAAAACGACATAAAAAAATCGGGCAGTCAGCCCGATTTGGTGCCGGTGGCCGGACTCGAACCGGCACGGGGGTCTCCCACCGCATTTTGAGTGCGGCACGTCTGCCAATTCCATCACACCGGCGGCGCGATGCAAATAGTATCATAAAGTGTAAAAATAAGTCAATTTATTTCTTGCGCATTAGCAAAAATTCGTTTAGTATGAGTCTTGAATAAGAATCCTTTAAACGGTCCGGAGAGGCTGTAAGGGTGACCATAAAGAGATTCAGCCACCCTAAACGGCTGAAGATTCGACGTGTGTGCCCTTCGCCTGACAGCGAGGGTTTTTTTAAGTCAAAAAGTTGATGAAAATAATTAAATCAAGTAAGCAGTGAAAGGGAAACGGCATGCAAGTCAAAGCCAAGATCATGGACGCACAGGCCATGGACCGCGTACTTACGCGTATCGCCCACGAAATCGTGGAAGTTAATAAAGGTGTTGAGGATCTGTACCTGGTCGGCATTCAGCGGCGCGGAGTGCCGCTGGCTCGGCGGATTGCCTCAAAGATCCAGGAAATCGAAGGACACAAGCCCGAAGTCGGGGTGCTGGACATCACCTTTTACCGGGACGACTTGAGCTTGCTCTCGCAAGACCCGGTCGTTACAGGCACTGAGATCAGCTGTGACCTCAACGAACGCCGTATTGTCCTGGTCGATGATGTGCTCTACACCGGACGCACGGTAAGATCTGCCATCGAGGCACTTTTTGATATGGGTCGTCCCAAAGGCATTCAGCTGGCGGTGCTCGTGGACCGCGGCCATCGTGAATTACCGATCAGACCTGACTACATCGGAAAAAATGTTCCGACCTCGCGCAGTGAACTGATCAGTGTCGAAGTATCTGAAATTGACGGACTGGATGCAGTAAATCTACTTGACGCGACGGATGCGAAGGAGAACTGACAGATGAACCTCAGATCGAAAGATTTACTGGGCATGGCCGAACTTTTGCCCGAAGAGATCATGCTCATACTGGACAACGCGCAGAAGATGAAAAAAGTCATGCAAAGTCCCAGTAAAAAAACGGCCCACCTCCAGGGAAAGTCGGTGGTGACTTTGTTTTACGAAAACAGTACGCGCACGCGCTTGTCCTTTGAAATGGCGGCTAAATATATGGGAGCGGCTACTGCGAATGTCTCCTCCTCCGGTTCTTCAGTCAATAAAGGAGAATCTCTGCTGGATACCGCCGTCACGATCGACCGCATGGCTACTGACTTTATCGTCATGCGCCACAAGCAGTCAGGCGCGCCCGCTTATTTGGCAAATCGGGTGAAAGCCTCCATCGTAAATGCGGGTGACGGAATGCATGAACACCCGACCCAAAGCCTGCTGGATCTTTATACGATGCGAGACAAGCTGGGACGTCTGGATCAGCTCAAGGTCGCAATCGTGGGGGACTGTCAGCACAGCCGCGTCTTTCGCAGCAATCTCATTGCTTTGAAGAAGCTGGGCTCGGAGGTCTACGTCAGTGGTCCTTCATCCATGATGCCGTCAGTGATCGCTGAGAGTGAGGCGCATTATTGCAAAACCGTCGAAGAAGCGCTTGAGGGCGCGGATGTGGTGATGGGATTGCGCATCCAACTGGAACGCATGAAAACGGCCTTATTTCCTTCGGTCGCCGAATACAGCCGCTTCTACGGGCTCAACGACGAGCGCATGAAACTTGCCAAACCCAATGCTCTGGTCATGCATCCGGGCCCGGCCAACCACGGAATAGAAATTACCTCGGCACTTTACGACAGTCCACAATCGGTTATTTCGGAACAAGTCACCAATGGAGTTGCCGTGCGCATGGCCGTGCTCTATCTGCTTAACTTAAGGAGAAACAGCTTATGAATGGAAAAATAAGTAACGCGACATTGATCAAAGCGAGAGCGGCCGGTGCGGACAAGTATCACAGAGAAGTCACAACGCTCTACATCAAGGACAGTGTTTTCTCGGAACCCTTTGATGGACCCTTTGATTACGAGATCGACGCCCAGGGCAAGTTCGTTTTTCCTGGTTTCATCGATGCCCATGCCCATCTGCGGGATCCCGGTTTTGAGTACAAAGAAGACATCGCCAGCGGCACGGCTTCTGCAGCCGCAGGTGGCTTTACCTCCATCTGCTGCATGCCCAACACGAATCCGGTATGTGACAACGCCACGGTCGTGCGCTACATTTTGGATAAAGCCAAAGCCGTGGGAAAGGTCAATGTCTGGCCTATCGGTGCGGTCAGCAAGGGCATGCAGGGCCTGGAACTTGCAGAAATCGGCCTGATGAAAGAGGCCGGCATCGTTGCGGTATCAGACGACGGTGCACCCGTTGCTACGGCGGATTTGATGCGCAAAGCGATGGTTTACGCGGCGGATTTTGACCTGGTCGTGTTTGACCACTGCGAAGAAATGAGCCTGGCCAAAGAAGGGGTCATGAACGAAGGTGCCGCTTCCATGGAGATGGGGGTGAGCGGGATTCCTTCCATCGCAGAGGACATCCAAATCGCGCGTAACATTCTCATGGCAGATTACCTCAAGCTTCCGGTACACATTTGTCACGTGAGCACCAAGAGAGGTGTTGAGCTCATCCGGGAAGCCAAACTGAAGGGAATCAAGGTGACCGCGGAAACCTGTCCTCATTATTTTACGCTGACAGATGATGACTGCCGGGGCTATAATACATTGATGCGTGTCAATCCACCGCTGCGCAGGCCGGAGGATGTCGAAGCGATTATCGCTGGTCTGAAAGACGGCAGTCTGGACGTACTGGCGACTGATCACGCACCGCATCACGAAGATGACAAAGACATTGAGTTCAGCCTGGCCAAAAACGGCATGACCGGCTTTGAAACCGCGTTTTCACTGGCCTATGAAAAACTGGTGCTGAGCGGGGCGATGGAACTGGAAGACCTTTGCCGCATCCTTTGTGAGGCTCCCGATCGCTTGTTGAAAATCGGCCGGGGAGGTTTTGACACAGGGGCGCCGGCGGATTTTGTGATCATTGATCTGGGAAAAAATTGGATCGTCGACCGCTTTAAGATGCATTCCAAAGCTCACAATTCTCCCTATCACGGGCGTGAGATGCAGGGTCTGGTTGAACAGACGTTTGTCAACGGAAAGGTCGTATATCATGCAGAGTTTTAGTCAAAAGCTCAAGCAGGCCATCGCACTGAAGCAGAATCCCACCGTCATGGGACTGGATCCACTTCTGGAATACATACCGGAAGACTTTAAGGCCGAGCGTCGCGCTCGCTTGCGGGACCCTGACGAGTATCTCACTGCGCTCCTCTTCGAGTTCAATTGTGCTTTGATCGACGCGGTCACGGACATTATCCCTGCCATCAAGCCACAAAGTGCCTACTACGAACTCTACGGCTTAGCCGGTCTCAAGGCCCTGCACAAGACCATCGCATACGCCAAGTCCAAGGGTCTGCTGGTCATTCTGGACGGCAAGCGCAATGACATTGGTTCCACGGCTGAGGCTTACGCCAAGGCTTACCTCGGCGAAACTGAGACTGAAGCAGGCGATGTCGCGTTTTGGGGTGCCGATGCCTTGACGGTCAACCCCTATCTGGGCTTTGACGGGATCAAACCTTTTGCCGATGAGGCATTCAAGTATGGCAAAGGGCTCTTTATTCTGGTACGCACTTCGAACCCTTCGGCAGGTGATTTTCAGGATTTAATACTGGAAGATGGCCGCCCGCTCTACCGCGCGGTGGCAGAGAAAATCACCGCATGGAGCAAGGCTTATTTGGATGATGCCGGTTTTTCACCTCTGGGCGTGGTGGTCGGTGCCACTTGGCCGGAGCAAGCAGAGGAGCTGCGCGTGCTTTTGCCGCACGCATTTATCTTGGTCCCGGGCTACGGCGCGCAGGGTGGGACGCCTGCAAGCTGCGCGCTGAACTTCACTGCGGAAGGCAGCGGGGCGATTGTCAACGCCTCCCGCAGCTTGATGTGTGCCTGGAAAAAAGCACCACCTGGTATGAGTTTTGCCCAGGCGACGCGCCTTGAAGCATTAAAAATGCAGGCCGAACTGCAGGCTGCTTTGATACGATGAAGTAAACAAATGATAAAATTTCCAGCAGACAAACGACGAAGAGGGAAGTAATATATGCCAAAAGATAATAACATCAAGAAAGTACTGGTCATCGGCTCCGGTCCCATCATCATCGGACAAGCGGCGGAGTTTGACTACGCGGGCACCCAGGCATGCCGGACTCTGAAACAAGAAGGTTTCGAGGTCGTTTTGGTCAACAGCAATCCCGCCACCATCATGACTGACGCGGACATGGCGACCAAGGTCTATCTCGAGCCACTGGACCTTAAAATGGTAAAAAGAATCATGCTCGATGAAGGCGTGGACAGTGTCCTGGCGACCCTCGGCGGCCAAACCGGTCTAAACATGGCGATGGAGCTGAGCGAATCCGGCTTTCTGGATGAACATCACATCCGTTTACTCGGCACTTCGGCTGAGGGCATCAAACGCGGTGAGGACCGCATGCACTTTCGCGACGCGATGCTCGAGATCGACGTACCCTGCATTCCATCCGGCATAGCGACGGATTTGGATGAATGCGTTCGCCTGGCCGACGAGATCGGTTATCCGGTCATCGTGCGCCCTGCCTTTACACTGGGCGGAACGGGTGGCGGCATCGTCGACAATAAGGAGCAGCTGCTGGAAATCGCTGCGACCGGACTGGACGTTTCACGTGTCCATCAAGTCTTGATCGAAAAATCCATCGCGGGTTGGAAAGAAATCGAATATGAAGCCATCAGGGACGGTGACGGCAACGCCATTACCATTTGTTCCATGGAAAACTTTGACCCGGTGGGCGTACACACAGGCGACTCCATCGTCTTCGCACCCGCTCTGACGCTGACGGACCACGAACTGGAAATGCTGCGTACGGCGACTTTGAACATTGTGCATGAACTGGAAATCAAAGGAGGCTGTAATGTCCAATTCGCCCTCCATCCTACAAGTGGTGAGTACGCGGTCATCGAAGTCAATCCCAGACTGTCGCGCTCCTCTGCTCTGGCCTCGAAAGCGACCGGTTACCCTATCGCCAAGGTGGCTACGCGTATCGCGCTGGGCTATCGCCTGGACGAAATACGTAACGAAGTGACGGGCAGTACCTGGGCCGTTGCTGAGCCTGTGGTTGACTATGTCGTGAGCAAGATTCCCAAGTGGCCTTTTGATAAGTTTGTTTATGCCAAAAGAAAGCTGGGTACCCAAATGAAGGCGACCGGTGAGGTCATGGCCATCGGAACGACCTTTGAAGCCTCTTTGCTGAAAGCCATTCGCTCTCTGGAACAAAACCAGTACACGCTCCTTAACCCAAAACACGAAGACTTGTCGGATGATGAACTGGTGGCCGCCATCGATCAAATTGACGACCGCAGACTTTTTTACATCGCGGAAGCTCTACGCAGGGGAGTATCCATTGACACACTCTACGAACAAAGCAAGATCGATCGATATTTTCTCAGTAAACTAAAAAATATTGTCACTCTGGAAGAACTTTTTATCCAAAACAGAGGCAAAACGCTGGCTGAAATTCCTCAGACACTGTTTGAGCAAGCCTGGGTCTGGTCATTTTCGGATTACGCCCTGCAATTACTGTGTGGTGTGCCTGAAGCAGAATTGCGGGCTCACCGCAAAGCCTGCGGCCGCGGTTACGCCTATAAAACGGTGGATACCTGTGCGGGCGAATTCGCCGCGCAAACGCCTTACTTTTACAGCGAGCTGGGTCAGTTTAACGAAGCGGCACGGACCGACAGAAAAAAAGTCGTGGTCCTGGGTTCAGGCCCGATCCGGATAGGGCAGGGCATTGAATTTGATTATTGTTCCGTCCACTGTGTGCAATCGCTCAGAGAGATGGACGTCGAGGCCATCATTATCAATAACAACCCCGAAACCGTTTCGACTGATTTTGACACGGCAGACAGGCTGTACTTTGAACCCTTGACCGCTGCAGATGTGCGGGCGGTGCTGGAGAACGAAAAGCCGGATGGGGTCATTTGCCAATTTGGCGGTCAGACTGCGATCAAACTGATAAAAGAAGTCAGTGATATGGGTTACACCATTCTAGGAACCTCAGCTGACGGGGTGGACCGGGCTGAAGACCGCGAACGATTCGATGAGGTGCTGGAAAACTGCGGCATCCCCAGGCCTCAGGGCTCAACGGTGTTCACGGAAGCCGAAGCAATCGAGGTCGCTTCAGGACTGGGCTACCCCGTGCTGCTGAGACCTTCTTATGTCCTGGGTGGTCAAGGCATGATGATTTGTTACGATGAAGCCGCCATCCGTGAATACATGGCCATCATCAATTTGAACATTCAGGAACATCCTATCCTGGTCGACAAGTATTTGATGGGGACTGAACTTGAAGTCGACGCCTTGTGCGACGGCGAAAATATCCTCATTCCCGGCATCATGGAGCATCTGGAACGCGCCGGAGTTCACTCCGGTGACTCCATCTCAATATTCCCGGCTTATATTTCTGAAAAAATGCGCCGCAAGATCATTGATTACACCCGAAAACTGGCCCTTGAGCTTCACGTTATCGGCTTGATCAATATTCAGTTCATAATCTTCAATGACGAACTTTACGTCCTGGAAGTCAACCCGCGGTCCAGCCGCACGGTGCCTTACATCAGCAAAGTGACCGGCTTGCCGATTGTAAAAATGGCCACACGGGTAATGCTGGGAGAAAAGGTGACTGATCTGGGTTACGGAACCGGCCTCTTCGCTGATTATCCCGCAGTCTATGCCATCAAAGCCCCTGTGTTTTCTTTTGAAAAGCTGCATGATGTCGATACTATACTGGGACCGGAAATGAAGAGTACCGGAGAAGTCCTGGGTCTTTCTGTAACCTACAGTGAGGCAATGTTCAAAGCAATTTTGGCCTCAGGTTTCAAGTTCCCCAAGCGGGGTGACAGCATCTTGATGACTGTGCGCGACAGTGATAAAGACGAACTTTTGCCTTTGGCGGACAGACTGCATGCGATTGGCTATGAATTGTACGCGACCGGCGGTACTGCGAATTACCTGAACCGCCACGGTATCCCCACCAATGCCTGCCGCAACATGGACGAAGCTTCGCCCAATACCGGTGATCTGGTCAAAGCAGGAAAAATCAAGCTGCTCATTAACACCTCCGACCGTAACAGTATCGGGAGCGGTGGTTTTAAATTGCGTCGACTGTGCATTGAACACGGTATCGCCAGCCTCACATCGCTGGATACTTTGGTGGCCGTGACCGAATGTCTAGAAAACGACTTGAAGGTTGAAGATTTGCATACGTATCCGATTGGTGATTTTGCCAAATTGGTTGAAAAAACACGCGACAATATCAAGCCCGTCAATGAGATGAATGAGAAGGAGCTGGCTTTTTTAAGGAGCCGCCTATGAAAAACACGCTTTACCCCATCGTCTCCAGACGCTTGCTGACGCCGGACAATTTGTGGTTGGAGCTGGAGGCCCCTGACATCGCCGCTGTGGCTGCACCAGGTCAATTTGTGAACGTGCTTGGCTCGCAGTTTCTGCGCCGTCCGTTTGGCATCGCGCAGGTGGACCGGGTCAAGGGCAGCGTCTGCATCGGCATCAAAGCCAAGGCCTGCGGTACGAGAGACTTTTTCTCCTACGAGCCGGGTGATGAGCTGGATGTGCTTGGACCTCTGGGCACAGGATTCTCCCTGGAAGGCTTTGACAAGGCCTACATCATCGGCGGTGGTACTGGCATCTATCCACTGTTGTTTCTGGCAGAAGAATGCCAAAAAAGAGGCATAGCGGCCTATGTCGCTACCGGTTTCAAGACGGCCGGGGATGCGCTGCTGCTGGACGAATTCGCTGCGTCGGCAAGCGATTTCGCCTGGGCCTGTGAACAAAAACCGGTGCAGGCTCCCGAGCATAGTGAGCTCATGGTGCAGGGCTATGCTCAGATGGCCTTGGAAGAACTGCATCTAAGACATGGGGGCAGCAGTTCCGGACAAGTTCTCGCCTGCGGTCCTTTGCGGATGATGCAGCTCGCCGCTGAGTGGGCAGAGTCAAACGGCATGAAAGCACAGGTTTCGATGGAAGAGCGCATGGCTTGTGGTTTTGGTATCTGCCGCACCTGCGCGGTCGAGCTGAATGAAACGGCAGCGGGCGGTAAGAATCTTAACTATGCGCGTTGCTGCGTTGAAGGTCCGGTCTTTCCGGCGGAGGTGATTGCATGGCCATCGATTTGACGGTCAAAGTCGGCTCGGCTCAATTCAAAAACCCGCTGATCGCGGCGTCAGGCACCTTTGGCTTCGGTGAAGAAATGAGCCAATACATGGATATTTCTGAACTTGGAGGAATATCGACCAAAGGCTTCACAAGAAAACCCAAAGCCGGTAATCCGGCACCACGTGTCGCGGAATGCGCAGCCGGCATGCTTAACTCGGTGGGGCTCCAGAACCCCGGTTTGAATTATGTCCTTGAACATGAACTGCCCCTGATGGCCTCTAAAGGTGCCAGCATTATCGCGAACGTAGCCGGTGACGAGCCGGAAGATTATGTTTACCTTTGCCGGGCGCTGCAAAACACCGCCGTGCAGGTCATTGAACTCAATCTGTCCTGTCCCAACGTCAAAAGCGGCTGTATTATCTTTGGAACACAGCCCGCGGCGATTGAAACGCTGACCAGCGCCTGTGTCGCCGTGAGTGATAAACCCATTTGGGTCAAACTGACCCCCAACGTCACTTCAATCAGCGCGACTGCGGAAGCGGCCAGACGAGGAGGAGCAAGCGCGGTCAGTTTGATCAATACGTTGATGGGGATGGCCATTGACCTTGAGACACGCAGGCCGATTCTTCGTAACAACACCGGCGGCTATTCGGGGCCCGGTATAAAACCTGTCGCCTTGCGGATGGTCAACGAAGTCTACCGTAACGTGGATATTCCGATTGTGGGCATGGGTGGAATCCGCTCGGCTGATGATGTTCTGGAATTTCTAATGGCCGGAGCCTCAGCCGTTCAAATCGGTACAGCCACGCTAATCGATCCCTATCTGCCGAGTAAGATACTGCGGGACTTACCTGCAGCCCTCGCGCGCATTGGCGCGAAGTCCGCTGCGGAAATCAGCGGCACATTGAAACTCTGGGATTAAAATGCATCAAAAAAGGGGAGAGAAGCATGAAAAATAGAATTGTCAGTGATTTATTTGATACAGAAGCCTTACGCGTCAGCCCGGCGGAGGATCCTTTTTGGTATACCTCCGGCCTTTTCGGTCCCTATTACGTCAACACGCATTTCCTTTATGGCTCTGCAGCGGATGCCGAAGCTTTACTGAGTGAAATTGAATTGTGGGCTAAAGACACACAGCGGCAGGAATTTACCAAAAAGATCGCTGCACTGACCAAAAAACAATACGATCGCAATCCAATATATCGCCGTACTGTTGAGGCCTTGCTTGAAGCCGCCAGGTTGATCGACTGTGACTTTGTTTCAGGTGGTGAACGGCGCGATTTTTTCTTTTCGCTGGAGGCAGCCCGTCAGCTCGGTAAACCCCATCTGAGCATTTTCAAAGATCAAACGGCTTATTACAGTGAGGACCTTTACAGTGAAGCTCATTTAGTGGGCAAAGGAGAATTATCCGGCCTCAAAGCCCTCCACGTTGCGGATCTCATCACCGAAGCCTCATCTTACTTTCGAGCCTGGATTCCGGCGGTTGAGGCTTGTGGCGCCCAGATCACAGCCTCATTAGCGGTTGTTGACCGCTGCCAGGGTGGTGTAGGCTTGCTGGAACAAGCCGGTATCGACGCAAGATGTCTGGTGCGGATCTCCAAGGCCCTTTTCGCGGAGGCGAGAGAACAAGGACTTATCAACAAAGCGCAGGAGGAAATCTTGCTTGATTACGCCCGGGACCCACATGGTTTTGTGAGCAGATTTTTAGAGAAACGCCCCGAATTTCTTGACAAAGCCGCGGCCACAAGTCCCAAAACGGCTGAGCGAGTGAACAGGCTGCGTGAGATGCTGGCTCGTGAAGTCTAAACAACATGTTCGAGAAAGACACCTGCGCCTGAAAGTCACTTTTGATGATGAATACGCGGAGTGGTTCGACGTTAAGGTGTGCTTCAGCAAGCGGCGCAGTATCAGTATGAAAATGATCTCACACACAGAGCTTGAAGTGCGGGCTCCTCTGGGCTTGCCTTTGCCCGAAATAGTGAAGTTCATTGAAAGTCGACCCGCCTGGCTGGAAAAACAGCTCTCCAAACCTGACCCTCAAACGCATAAACTGGAAGATGGGGAGGAAGCATTGCTTAAAAAAATCAGCCTCCAACGTGTGCAAAAATTTCTCGAAACTTATCAAGGTCCCAAGCCCAAGCTCATTTCCATTCGCAAGCAGAAGTCACGTTGGGGTTCGTACAGCAGCTCCGGTACACTGTCGATCAACTTGAATGCAGGACTTCTGGATGATGCGTTATTCGAATATCTGATGATTCACGAGCTGTCTCACATTATCGAATTAAACCACGGCCCGGCTTTCTGGAGCCTTGTGGAAACTCAGCTGCCGGACTATCGATTGCGCCGCAAACAGCTGCGTGAAATCAAATTAAAGCAATAAAGATCAAATCGAGTGCTGTGAAAGCTGACGGTATTCGAACAAAGCCGCACTGAACGGTAAATCAAATAATTCCTCCGGATTCAGCCATAAGGCCCGGGCCGGGCTCTCTGCGAGTGATTCAGTATCCTCCGAGATATATAAATTTGAGCCGGCCGCATTCTCCGGCAAGGCGCACTGCACCTTATAAGCCATCATTTTCCAGCGCAGGTGACTGAAAACGTGCAGACGTGACGGCAGCTTCATGATGCTTCTGCAGACCAGACCGCAATCTTCAAGATAGCGCTCAATTTCATCCGCTGACCTTGATCCATCCAGCATCGGAAACTGCCACAACGAGGCCAGAAGTCCCGTTGGAGGCCGTTTTTCAACCAGGATCCGACCATTATTATCTTCCTGACAAACGATGACCGTGTACTCGGACAGACTTGATATGTTTTTTTTCTTTGGCAAAGGGCGTTCCGCGACGGTCCCGGCCTGAAAGGCAAGGCAGTGTTCTGACCATGGGCAGCTTGTACAGCGTGCCTGCCTGGGGGTGCAGACTGTGGCCCCCAATTCGATCAGCGCTTCGTTGATTTGTGAAGGTTTCTGCCCGGACTCGAGAAACTCAGTGCTTTGAAAGTACGCCAGCAAAAAACTTTCTACAGAGCGCATATGACCGCTGCTGCCGTTTTGCCACGCTTCATCAAGAAAGCGCGCGAGGACGCGCAGGACATTGCCGTCGACTGCCGGATAGGCTTGTTCAAAAGCCAATGCGGCGATTGCGCCCGCGGTGTAACGACCGATGCCGGGCAAGGCAAGAATCTCAAAGAAGTCATAAGGAAATTTTCCCTGCCATTTTTCACTAACAATTTGGGCGGTTTTATGCAGATTGCGCGCACGGCTGTAGTAGCCCAGGCCTTCCCAGTACTTGAGTACTTCCTGCTCATCACTTGCAGCCAAGTCTGCGATCTTAGGAAATCGAGCCAAAAATCTTTCGAAATAAGGCACGACTGTGCGGGCTTGGGTTTGCTGCAGCATGATTTCAGAAAGCCAGACATGATAAGGGGAACGCGTCACGCGCCAGGGAAAATCGCGGCGCTCGAGCTCAAACCAGGCCAATAAACGCCCAAAATCTTCTTTGTA
>CAYNZF010000029.1:14053-22404 GCA_964401615.1 uncultured Oscillospiraceae bacterium | reverse complement strand
GTCTGCATGATTTTCTTGCTTGTATTTCGCGGGCATTTTTATGTGATGTACTGCGACTTACAGCGAACGCAGCCGCTCTGCCAATTGGCCGGCCAGGGTCTGTTGTTTTGCCAATTTGATCCGTTCATTTTCCACCACTGCAGTGGGTGCTTTGTCCGTAAAAGTGGCATTGGAAAGTTTTCCTTCCAGTCGTTTGATGTCTGTTTGTACTTTTTCGAGTTCTTTGCCAATACGTTCTCGCTCCAGTTCCAAATCGATCAATTCTGCCAGGGGTATATACAAAGTACCGTCTGCCATGACTGCCGCGACCGCGTTATCAGGAATTCCGAGCTTATCCGCCTGTACATTGAGCGATTCGATGCCCGCCAAACGATCCAGGTAGTCCTGTCCTTCCGTAAAGAGCGCGGCAAAACGCTCGTCGCTCGAGACAACAGTCATCGTCACTCGCTTGGAGGGCGGCACGTTGAGTTCGGTGCGAATGTTGCGAATCTGCCGCACCGCTTCCATCAGCGTACTCATATCCGCGTCTGCTTGAGCTTCGCTCTTATATGCTGACGCGTCGGGCCAATGCGTCAACATCAAACTCGCCTCAGCTCCGGGTAAATAGCCGTACAATTCTTCGGTGAAAAAAGGCATAAAGGGGTGCAAAAGTTTCAGAGAAGCTTTTAAAACATCCAGAAGAATTGCTCTGGCCTCAAGACTGGCCGGAAGTGAACGGTCTCTCAATCGGGGTTTGACCATTTCAATGTACCAGTCACAGAAGGACTCCCAAATAAAACTGTTTACTTTGGTCAATGCCAAACCGAATTCGAATTTTTCAAGATTATTGCTCACTTCTTCAATCGTCTGTTTAAGCCGCGACAAAATCCAACGGTCTTCCATGCGCAGCACAGAATCATCAAAGGCCGAAAAATCCTCTTGCTCTTCCAGATTCATCAGCACGAATTTCGACGCATTCCAAACCTTGTTGATAAAAGCACTGCCCGTTTTGAGTTTTTCTTCACGAAAACGCTGATCACCACCGGGGGCATTGCCGTCGATCAGGGCAAAACGCAAAGCGTCAGCACCTGCATGATCAATGATCTCAAGCGGATCCACGCCGTTGTTGAGCGACTTGGACATTTTTCTTCCTTCGGCATCGCGCACGATTCCGTGTAAATAAACCGTGTTGAACGGGGTCTCGCCCATTTGTTCCAAACCGGAGAAAATCATACGTGCGACCCAGAAGAAAATGATGTCAGGACCGGTCACCAATGTATCAGTAGGATAAAAATATTCCAGATCAGCGGTTTTCTCCGGCCAGCCCAGGGTGCTGAAAGGCCACAAGGCAGAGCTGAACCAGGTATCGAGGGTATCGGGGTCCTGAACGACTTGCGTGCTCCCGCAGCTTGGACAGAGTGCCGGCATGTCGTTACCAACCATCACTTCTCCGCAGTCTTCGCAGTAATACGCGGGTATTCGATGACCCCACCACAGCTGTCTTGAGATACACCAATCTTGAATGTTGAGCATCCAATTATAATAGATTTTGTCGAAACGTTCCGGAATGAAGACCGTATCTCCGTTTCGTACCGCCTCAATCGCAGGTTTGGCCAGGTCCTCCATAGCGACAAACCACTGCAGAGAAAGTTTGGGTTCGATGGTCGTGGAGCAGCGGTAACACGTTCCGACGTTGTGAGTGTAAGGCTCAGTTTTTACAAGGCAGCCCTGCTCTTCCAACTCCGCGACGATCGCTTTACGTGCTTCAAGCAGGTCCAGACCGACATATTTTCCACCCTTTTCATTGATGTGGCCATCATCGGTCAAAACATCCAGAATTTCCAAATCGTGCCTCAGTCCCAGAGCGTAGTCATTGGGATCGTGGGCGGGCGTAATCTTGACCACGCCGGTACCGAATTCCATTTCCACATAGCGGTCAGCGACCACGGGTATCGCTTTGTTCACTATGGGCAAAATGACCTTTTGGCCCACAATAGCAGCGTAGCGTTCGTCATCAGGATGTACGGCTACCGCGGTATCGCCCAGCATGGTTTCAGGCCTGGTCGTCGCTACAACCACCTCGCTTCTTCCATCTTCCGAGGGGTAGCGAATGTGCCAGAGGCGGCTGTGCTGCTCTTCATGTTCCACTTCCGCGTCGGAGATGGTGGTCAGACAATGCGGACACCAGTTAACCATCTTTTTGCCACGATAGATGAGCCCCTTGCTATACAATCTGATAAAAACTTCTTTGACGGCTGCCGAACAACCCTCATCCATCGTAAAGCGTTCACGCTCCCAGTCACAAGAACTCCCCAGACGCTTCAATTGTTCGACGATGCGCCCACCGTATTGCTCTTTCCACAGCCAGGCGCGTTCCAAGAACTTTTCGCGGCCCAGATCATCTTTACTCAAACCTTCCGCCTTCATGGCTTCTACGATTTTAGCCTCGGTCGCGATGGAAGCGTGGTCAGTGCCCGGCTGCCACAAAACCTCGTAACCCTGCATGCGCCGCCAGCGAATGATCAGATCTTGAATGCTGTTGTTCAACGCATGGCCCATGTGCAGCTGGCCTGTGATATTGGGTGGGGGCATCACGATGGTATAGGGTTTTTTCGCAGGGTTCACTTTAGCTCTGAAGCTGCCCTCGCTCATCCATTTTTGGTATATTCTGCTTTCAGCCGCTGCGGGCTCAAAACTTTTCGCTATATGCTCAATATTTCGCATCCGTGCTCTCCTCTATCTACAACGTATCCCGGCTATTTTAACGCACTTGCTGGGGAGCGTCACGCCTTCATAGCAATAAAAATGCCTGACAAAAGCTGCCAGGCACTTTGAGTGTGTTTTTGTTGTGGCTCAAAGCAACGAGGCGGCTTCTTTATCAAGAAGTACCGTGACGTTGGGATGAACCTGTAGAATGGACGCCTGACACTGCGGATCGATGTTCCCTTGAATCATGTCGCGCACGGCTTCGGCCTTATTTTTTCCTGTGGCCACCATCAAAATTTTGTAGGCGTCCATGATCGTGCCAATACCCATGCTCAGTGCTTGACGCGGCACATCGGCAGCCGAGTCAAAAAAGCGCGAATTCGCTTCTATGGTGTCATCAGTAAGGTCGACCAGGTGAGTGGCGCGTTGAAACACAGCGGACGGTTCGTTGAAGCCGATATGACCGTTTCGGCCGATGCCCAGGAGCTGCAGGTCAACCCCGCCGGCTTCAGCGATGGCCTCTTCATAGGCGTGGCATTCTTCGACCGGGTCTTCTGCGTCGCCGTTGGGCAGATGAATATTTTCCTGAGGCAGATTTACTTTGGAAAAAAGATTCTCCATCATGAAATAATAATAGCTTTGGTTGTGATCGCGTCTGATCCCATAATACTCATCCAGGTTAAAGGTGGTGGCATCGCCGAAGGAAATTACACCTTCTTCGTAAAGACGCACCAACTCCGCGTAAACACCCAAAGGTGTGCTGCCCGTCGCAAAACCCAAAACGGATTCCGGTTCGTCCAGAAGTTGTGTCGCAATCAAAGCTGCGCCGGCTTGAGCGACTTGTCTCTCATTGTCAAAAACTTGAATGACCATATATACCCTCCACTGGTTTGTAGAACGCTTGATTCAGAACGTCCAAACAATATTCACTCATCACACTTTACATTTCTTGCATGTGAAATTCAAGACAAGGGCAAAAGATTCGAGACCTCGCGGGAATTTTTCTAAGCTGAGGTATCGCGGACTCAGTCAACGATCAGCGCAGATCGGCAATCGTGACACCGCTGTCACCTTCCCCGTAGGCCGCGATCCGGGAACTTTTAACTCTTTTGTCACGCTTGATGAATTCGCCGACCGCTTTGCGCAGCACACCGGTACCTTTGCCATGCACGATACGCACCGTGGCGGCACCGGACAAAACCGCGTCGTCCAGGAAACGGTCTAAATTGCTGATGGCTTCATCTGCGGTCATGCCAAGCAGTTTTACCTCGGAATGGAAATTTTGTCGACGCTGGCTGACCAGTTTTTGATGTGTTTTGTTGTTTCCTTTGGGCAGACTATCACGCAGTGCCTGCGGTGCAGCATCTGCCGGCATAAGCGAATTGGCCTTGACTTGCAATTTTATGCCGCCGCTCTGAAGGCTGACCATGCCTTTGCCATCAGTAAGGGTCAGGGCCTTTCCCACCAGATTCAGGCCCGGAGCGTAGTACATTTCCCCTTGTACGATATCCTCCGGACTCAGCGCCGTTCCACCGGGATTTAAAGTAGCCTGGCCAATGGCCGACTCAACTTCCCCATGACGTCTCTTGACTGAATGGCGCAGACTCTGGCCGATCTTCCTCGCCTGCTCCAGGTCACCGTCCTTCATCAAATCCTTGATTTCTTCAAGGTAGGCATCGATGATTTCGAGCTCTTCTTCAAGGTCGCTGCGCGCCGCCTCCCGAGCTTTGGCCAAAATTCCGGCCTTGTTTTCCTTAAGCTTGTCCTTTTCCCGGGTCAATTCCTCGAGCCGGACTTTAAATTCGCGTCGTTCGCGCTCAGCCGCTTCCCTCTCGCGCATGGCCAGGGTCTTGTTGAATTCAATTTCTTTGATCAATTCCTCAAATTGCAGATTGGATTGACTGAGCTGCCGGCGAGCTACCGCGATGATTTCATCGCGTAAGCCTAACTTTTGAGAAATGATGAAAGCGTTGCTTACTCCGGGCACGCCAATGAGCAAGCGGTAGGTGGGCTGCAGCGTTTCCGTATCAAATTCACAACAGGCGTTTTCAACCCCTTGCGTTTGGATGGCGTAAGCCTTGAGTTCCTTGTAATGGGTCGTAGCCATGGTAACTGCGCCTTTTTTGGCAAAATAGTCCAGAAGCGCCACCGCCAGGGCAGCCCCTTCGGTAGGATCAGTCCCTGAACCAAGTTCATCAAGCAAAACGAGGCTCTTCGAATTCACTTCGCGGGTGATATCAACCAGATGGCGCATATGCGCGGAAAACGTTGACAGATTCTGTTCGATGCTCTGCTCATCTCCGATGTCGGCCAGTACCTGTTCAAAAACCGCGATTCTGGATGGCTCGCGCGCAGGGATGTGCAAACCTGCTTGAGCCATCAAAGTTAAAAGTCCCAGGGTTTTCAAGGCAACGGTCTTGCCCCCGGTATTCGGTCCGGTGATGACCAGGGTTTTGAATTCGGCACCGATGTGCAGGTCGATCGGCACCACTTTGTCCGCCGGTATCAATGGATGACGGGCTTGCTTTAACTGTGTAAAACCCTTTTCGTCCAGTACGGGTCTGGTCGCTTTCATTTTTTGGGCCAGACGTCCCTTGGCAAAAGCGAAATCAAGCTGTTCCAAAATCGCAGCATTCGAGCGCAGCGGCACACTTTCATCAGCCACCTCGGCAGAAAAGGCAGCCAGTATCCGCTCGATTTCATCGCGCTCATCAGCGGCCAGTTCGCGCAGTTGATTATTCGCGTTGACGACAGCCATCGGTTCAACAAACAGCGTCGCGCCGGAGCCTGATGCATCATGCACCACCCCGGGTACCTGCCCGCGAAACTCCGCCTTGACGGGCAGTACGTAACGACCGGATCGCTGTGTAATAATGTTGTCCTGCAAGGCTTTGGACTGGTTGCGCAGGATTGATTCAAGTGTGGCCTTAATGCCGTTTTGTACCTGGCGTTGTTTATGGCGGATGGACGCCAGCTTTTGACTGGCCCCATCGGCCACTTCGTCTTCACTGATGATGGCCTGGTCGATGCGTCCGGCCAGAGACGTGAGCGGCAGCAAGCGGGTCATCATTTGATAAAGTGAATTTTCGCCCGCCCCCGCCTCAGGAACAAATTTTTTCAAGCGCTCGGCGGCCTTCAGAAACGAGGCCACATGCATCAATTCCAAACAGTTCAATGACGCCCCGTGTTCAGCGCGCATCACCGAGGCCGCAATGTCGTGTAGACCCTGCAGGGGTGGACTGCCCTTGCTGAGTAAGATTGTTTCGGCGTCGGCTGTTTCGTTTTGCCACGCTTCAATTTCCCACAAATCACTGGAAGGCAGCAGTTCCGCAGAACGCTGCTTGCCCATCACGGAAACCGCCAGCTGCATGAGTTCGCTTGTGATTTTGTCATACTCGAGGGTAATCAAGTTATTTTCGTTCACGTGTTCTCCTCAAGTAAGTAGATAAATAGTATATGAATGCGCCCAATGCCAAAACAGCGGGCAAAACAAAAATATAGTCAGCGAGATAAAGTAGATTTCGGGGTAAAACCAAGATTAATGCAAAACAAAGGACCCAGGCAAAAGTCGCCAGCTTTCCGATGATCGATGAACTTACGACATATTTCTGTTTCAACAAAATCAGGGCTCCGAGAGCCATGAGCACTTCTTTCAGGAAAATAAATATCGGTACCCATAGGGGTAGACGCTCCACTTTGTAAAGTACTACCGCAGTGGTAAATTGAAAGATTTTATCCACAGCCGGATCAAAAAGCTTGCCGAAATCGGAAATCTGGTTGAAGTGGCGGGCAATGAAACCATCCAACAAGTCTGTCATCCAAATCAAAAGAAAAAGAATCAGCGCGAAATAAGGATAGCGATCAATGTGGTAAATGAAATACGCCATGACCGGCACCATAAGGAGCCTGATCAAGGTGAGTATGTTGGGTATGGTGATTTGGTCCCGCCAGTTTATCGATGATTTCGCCACGCGCTTCCCTTCTAGTATCAAAGTGCGATGATTTTCGCTTGTTCAAAGTCTTCCGGGCTGATGGTTTTTGTCATCGCAAGAGCTTCATCAATATCAAGATCGGTGACCTCATTGCCTTGCATGACGACTACACGATTTTTACGGCCGTTCAAGAGGCAGTCCACCGCGCGATAGCCCATCCGGCTGGCCATAACACGATCTCTCAGCGTCGGCGAACCACCGCGCTGCACATACCCCAAAGTCGTCGCGTTTGATTCGATACCCGTCGCCTCACGGATTTGATGGGCAATTTCTGTTGCGTCTCCTGCACCCTCAGCCACGATCACCACATAATGGTGCTTGCCCTTGTTTCGGCATTCCAGGAGGCGTTTCACGACATCCTTGGCAAAATCAAAAGGTATTTCAGGTAGAAGGATCACCTCAGCTCCGGTCGCAATACCCACGTTCAGAGCGATGTAACCGGCTTTTCGGCCCATTACTTCAACGACCGAGCAGCGTTCATGAGCCGCTGCGGTGTCTTTGATTTTATCGATTGCCTGCATCGCGGTATTCATCGCGGTATCGTAGCCAATCGTGTAATCAGAACTGGCAATATCGTTGTCGATGGTACCGGGCATACAGATGACCGGCAGACCGGCATGAGCTAAATCACGCGCTCCTCTGAAGGAACCATCGCCTCCGATCACGACCAGCGCATCCAGGTTGAAAACCTTGGCCATGTCATAGGCTTTTTTAACGCCTTCGGGCGAGTTGAAAGTAGTACTGCGCGCTGTCATCAGAAATGTACCGCCACGCTGCAATTTTTCCGAAACCGAGCGGCTGTCCAGCTCAACGATCTCGCCCTTCCATAAACCGTGGAATCCACGCTGGACACCCATCACCGCAATACCGTGTCTGAGAGCTGTGCGGACAACCGCGCGGACCGCAGCGTTCATTCCGGGCGCATCTCCGCCGGAAGTCAAAACACCAATTTTTTTAATTTGTTTTACGTCGAGCGCTTCTTCCATTTTTCACCTCACTAATTTCGAAATTAAGCCGGTTTTTTTCTCCAAAACAAAGTTAGACCATCGAGTCATTTATTGTCAAGGCAAAACACCTTACGTAAATGACCGGAGCACTATTTGATGCGCAAGTGATGGGCTCCGTATCGTCTGCTCAAAATATCGATCAGGTCTGCATCCAATTTGACCCAGCAGGCTTTGGGCAAAAATCGTGCCTCGCCATCCTCAGAGAACTTCAACTGCACCGGGGTGGATCCGCTGAAAAAGGCCAAACTGTTCGTCAAAATTTTGTATCCTTCGTCTTGGACCTGTCCGGGGTAAAATATTTCCAGAATCGGACCTTGTTCAGCCTCAGCATCCTCATTTGACTCAAGTTTGTTCATGGCCTTTGGTCCGGCCTCTGTCTTTTCTCCGGATAAATCGCCCGACCTGTCCGGCCTTTTGATCTGAGCTTTGTGGTTTTGGTAAATATGTAAAGAACGATAACCTGCCTCTGTGCACGGGGCCGCCTGACGCACGATCAGTTTCGCTTCTTTGTCATCATCTCGCATCGTCAGTGTACCCGAGAAAAACAGGACCTGTCCCGGCGCCAGCAGTTCTCCGCATTGTTCAAGGCTGCGTGCGAAAACGATGGCTTCATAGCGTGCGAAGAGGTCTTCACATTTCACGATCGCCATGGGTTCACCTTTGCGTG
>CAYNZF010000029.1:0-14043 GCA_964401615.1 uncultured Oscillospiraceae bacterium | reverse complement strand
GTTGATGCCTGCCGTGGTTTCGTCTATCCAGCTGCGCTTTTCAACATCAATGATCAAAGCGGACATGGCGATCACACGATTGCTTGCTAGGCAGGCGCGCAATTCGCTTTCACCGTGCAGGCCTTCCTCATCTTCCTCAGGGCTCAGATCACTGGCTTTGAACAAAGGCAGTTTCGATAACAAGGGGCGATATTCATCGAGGGGGTGGCCACTTACATAGAGGCCCAGCATCTCCTGCTCCATCTCAAAGAGCCGCATTTTCGAGAGCTCCGGCAGCGGGGGGTAATCCGGTTCGGCCGGCTCGTCCTTCACGAGGCCCACATCGAAGAGGCTTTGCTGTCCGCTCATAATTTCAACTTTGTTGGCGCTAAGCTGATTGAGGTATATTTCATACACCGCCAGCATCTGATTGCGGGGCACGTCGAAGCTGTCCAGAGCTGAAGCCTTGATAAGGCTTTCCACCGCTTTTTTGTTCATGCGAATACTGTGCACACGCCGTAAAAAATCGCCGAAACTGCTGAACAAACCATTGCGCTCACGTTCGCCGACCAAGTCTTCCAGAACGGCTCGGCCGACGTTTTTGACCGCAGCCAAGGCAAAACGAATCCCTCTTTCGCCTTCAGGTCTGAATTTTACCTGAGAGTAATTGACATCGGGAGGCAAAATCGTGATGCCCATCTGACGAGCAGCATGGGCGTAATTGGCTGCCTGACCGAGACTGCCCATGAAACTGTTCAGCATCGCCGCCATAAACTCAGTGGGGTAATGCAGCTTCAGCCAGCCGGTCTGATATGCGACCACCGCATAACAGGCCGCATGGGCCTTGTTAAAAGCGTAACCGGCAAAAGCAAGCACATCGTTGAATATCTTGCTGGCTATGTGTTCCGGAACACCACGTTTTATGGCCCCGTCAACCGTTGAACCGATTTCGCTTTGCCCGCCGTAAATAAAAAGCTGACGGTAGTTTTCGATAATTTCGGGTTTTTTCTTAGACATGGCACGGCGCACGTTGTCAGCCTGGCCCAGGCTGAAACCCGCCAAGTCACGCACAATCTGCATGACCTGTTCCTGGTAGACGATGACCCCATAGGTCATGTTCAATATCGGTTCCAAGAGGGGGTGGTCATAACGGATTTTGGCCGAGTTGTGGCGGGCACCGACATAACGGGCGATTTCACTCATAGGTCCTGGACGGAATAAAGCAACACCCGCAATGATGTCTTCTAATGAAGAAGGTTTAAGCTGGGTCATAAAATTGGTCATGCCGGCGGATTCCAGCTGAAAAACCCCGGCGGTATCCCCCGCCGCAATCATCTCGTAGACTCCCTGTTCATCGAATGACATGCGCTCAAAGTCAATCCAGAAACCACTTTTTTCTTTCACCATGTCGCGAGTGTCGCGCATCACGGTGAGCGTGCGCAGACCCAGAAAATCAAATTTCAACAAGCCGAGTTTTTCGATGTTGTTTTTGGCGTATTGAATGACCACCGCGTCTTCATTTTTCGCGAGCGGGACCAGATGTGTCAATTCCTCGCTGGCGATAACCACGCCGGCGGCGTGAGTTGAAGCGTGACGCGGCATACCCTCGAAGAGGAGTGCCGTATCGATGATTTCTTTGGTGTGTGCTTCGCTTTCATAAGCTGTCTTAAGTTCCTTGGAGTGTTCGAGTGCTTTACTCAGCGTCATATTCAGCTCAAAAGGAATCATCTTGGCAATCCTGTCAGTATCGGCATATGAGACATCCAGGGCGCGAGCCACGTCTCTCACGACCGCTTTCGCGGCCAGAGTACCGAAAGTAATGACTTGAGCGACACGCTCCGGACCATATTTTTCTGTGACATAATCGATGACTTCGCCGCGGCGCTCGTAACAGAAATCCGTATCAAAATCCGGCAAACTGACCCGCTCAGGATTTAAGAATCGTTCAAAGAGCAGCTTGTAACGCAGCGGGTCTAAATTGGTGATGCCCAAAACATAGGCCACCAGGGAAGCTGCCCCGGAGCCACGCCCGGGTCCGACCATAATTTCTTTTTCCTTGGCGTAACGGATAAAATCCCAAACAATCAAATAATAATCCACATATCCCATGCGGATAATGACATCAAGCTCGTGGTCAAGGCGCTGGCGATAATCGGCTATGCGGTAGTCCGGGTCTTTGTTGATCTCCAAACGCTTGAGAAGCGCAGCATGGCTCAATGACCGCAAATAATCCGCTGAATTACCGGATTTATCAGGTAAAATAAAAGCCGGCAAATGAATGGTGGACATATCGAGCTCGACATTACAGCGGGCGGCAATCCGCTCCGTGTTGGTAATTGCGTCCGAAAAATCAGGTAGATCCTGCTGCATTTCCTCTGGTGATTTCACATAGAGCTGGTCGCTGCCCATACGCATCCGGTCACTGTCCGTCATGCGTTTTCCTGTTTGAATGCAAAGCAAAATCTCGTGTGCCCGGGCGTCTTCACGTCGCATGTAATGGCAGTCCGCCGTCGCTACGAGTGAAAGACCGCTTTGATTGGCGATGCGCCTCATGCCCTCATTGACTTTGTGCTGCTCAAGCATGCCATTGGCCTGCACTTCCAGGTAATAATGATCGTTACCGAACAAGGCCTGATAACGTAAGGCGGCAGCCAGGGCAGCCTCATCGTCATTAATGATGAGTTTCTGAGCGACTGCTCCACTGAGACAAGAAGACAAAGCAATCAGACCTTCGTAATGCTCCGCCAAAAGTTCAAAATCGATGCGGGGTCTGTAGTAAAAGCCTTCGGTAAATCCAGCGCTGACCAGTTTGTTGAGGTTGACCAGACCGATTTTATTCTCTGCCAGAAGAATCAGGTGAGACATGCGCCTGTCCAGACTGTTTTCTTTATTAAAACGGCTTCCATCAGCCACGTAGACTTCACAACCGATAATGGGTTTGATCCCTGCGGCGAGACAGTCCTCATAAAAATCAACCACGCCATACATGACCCCGTGGTCAGTTATCGCGCAGCTGTCCATTCCCAATTCTTTGATACGGTTTGGCAGCTGCTTGATGCGGTTCGCGCCATCAAGCAAGCTGTATTCCGTGTGTAAATGTAAGTGTGTAAAAGGCATCAAGCGTTGTCCAGCAAAGCTTCCACTTCAGCTACGATAGCCTGACTGAATGAGGCCAATTTTGCCT
The DNA here is from genome assembly GCA_964401615.1 of uncultured Oscillospiraceae bacterium. Lineage (GTDB taxonomy): Bacteria > Bacillota > Clostridia > Saccharofermentanales > Fastidiosipilaceae > JAXGQD01. The sequence continues at coordinate 10,880 of CAYNZF010000029.1, read as the reverse complement.
TACAGACCTCGGGATCAGCATCGTAAGCTCCAAAGTAGACTTTTATTTTAGGTTCGGTTCCCGAAGGTCTGACGCAGAAGAAATCCAGGCCTTCGAGTTGATAAAGCAGGACATCCGACTCCGGCAAGTCCAGGGGACTGACAACACCTGTCTTGAGGTCGGTGATCGTGCCTTCCTGAACGTCTGAAACAGCGAGAACATCGACACTCTTGAAGCCGGCCAATTTGTTGGCACGCAAGTTGATCATGGCATTTTTAATGGCTTCCAGGCCCGCTTTCCCTTCGCGCACAAGCGAGTAGGTATTCTCTTCGCCGTATCCGAATCTCGCGTACAGTTCATTGCAGTAATCGTTCAGAGTTTTTCCTTCACTCTTCGCGGTCGCAGCCATTTCAGCAAGCAGCATAGAGGCGACAACAGCATCTTTGTCTCGCACGGAGGTTCCGGCCAGGTAACCAAAACTTTCCTCAAAACCGAACTGAAAATTCATATCGCCTTGTTCGTCATGCAGTTTTATCAATTCCGCTATCCATTTGAAACCGGTCAAGCACTCCATCAGCTCAACCCCATAATGGGCGGCAATTTTTCGCGGCAGTTTAGTGGAAACGATCGTGGTTACCACAAATGATTTTTCCGGCAGGGTGCCTCTCGCTTGTTTCGCGCTGAGAATATAATTCATAAGAAGGATGCCGATTTGGTTACCCGTCATGACTTGATAGGAACCATCTTCTTTACGAATGCAAAGGCCGGTCCGGTCACCGTCCGGGTCTGTCGCAATGACCAGTTCAGCCGCTTCTTTTTCGGCCAGAGCGATGGCCATCGCCAAAGCGGATCGTTCCTCGGGGTTGGGCGAAACAACGGTGCTGAAATTGCCGTCCGGCAGTTCCTGCTCAGGCACCACCAGGACATTGTTGAAACCGATTTCCTTCAAAATTCGGCGCACCGGTTTGTTGCCGGTGCCGTGCAGGGGCGTATAAACAATTTTCATGTCCGCCTGCTCTTTCACCTTGTCTTCGTTGATGGTCAATTTTCTGAGCATCGCCATGTAAACGTCGTCCAGATCCGGGCCTACATATTCCAAGAGGCCTTTGGAAAGCGCTTCTTCTTCCGTAATCCAGGATAAAGTGCGCGGATCCGTGATGGAATTCATTTCGCGCAGAACGACATCCGCCGCCTCCGGGGGCATTTGTCCGCCATCTTCACCATAAGCTTTATAACCATTGTATTTGGCCGGATTGTGGCTGGCGGTCACCATAACACCACCGACGCAGTCATAATGTCTGACGGCAAAAGAAAGCATCGGCGTGGGACGCAGCTCATCCACCAAACGGACATGAATTCCATGAGTCGCGAATATCAAGGCAGCAATCAGCGAAAATTCAGGCGAAAAATTGCGGCAGTCATAGGAAATGACTATACCACGTTGTTTGGCTTCATCCCCCAGCGTATCGATGTAACGCGCAAAACCCTCCGTTGCCATCGCCACGGTGTAGATATTCATGCGATTGGTTCCGGCCCCCAAAATACCGCGCAGTCCGGCGGTACCGAAAGATAAATTTGTGTAAAAGCGTTCTTCAATATCCGCTTCATCACCGGAGATGGCCAATAGCTCGGACCGGGTCTTTTCATCGAAAAAGGGATCGGTGGACCATAATTGGTATAGTTCGCTGCTGCGGCTCATGAAAACATCCTCCTTATAATTGCGGTTTTGGTTTGAACGCCATAAAAATTACTCTAATTATAACATTTTTTTAGCTATTCGGTTTATTTCGGACGATTAGAAAGCCCAAAGTTGACAAGTTTTGATTTAGATAAACAGATGCAATTGTAAATCAAGCGAGGATGAATCGGGCAAAAATTGCAATAATTAGACAAGGACAACTCGGAAAATGTTCGTTTTGAACTTGCCTTTGCCTGCTATTAACATTAAATTTAACTTGCCTGTTTTTTTGTTATTTACTGCTTTTGTGAGGTGCACATGGATTTTTTTAATATTTTAACTTTATTGGGTGGTTTGGCACTGTTTTTATACGGTATGGATTTGATGGGCAGCAGCCTGACGTTGATGTCCGGAAAAAGACTCAAAGGGATACTGGAAAACCTTACATCCAGCACTTTTAAAAGTGTAGTTCTGGGTGCGGGGGTGACCGCCGTCATTCAGTCATCATCCGGCACCACGGTTATGGTCGTTGGTTTGGTCAACTCAGGTATCATGAAGCTCAGGCAAGCCATTGCGATCATCATGGGAGCCAACATCGGCACCACGATCACCGCCTGGATTCTCAGTCTGGCCGGGCTGGAAAGTCACAACTTTTTTATCAGGATGCTTAAACCCACCTCATTCGCACCCATTCTGGCATTGATTGGCGTGGTTTATCTACTTTTTAGTAAAGATGAGAAAAAACATTCCATTGCCCAGGTCCTGCTTGGTTTTGCCATCCTCATGGCCGGGATGGAAACCATGAGCTCCGCGATGAAGCCGCTGGCCGGTATGCCGGAATTTCAAGCACTCTTTCTGCAGTTTTCAAACCCGATCTTAGGTGTGATCGCAGGTGCAGCTCTCACCGCCGTCATTCAAAGTTCTTCGGCTTCAGTCGGAATTTTACAAGCCCTCTGCGCGACCGGAGCGGTTCCGATTTCCGTCGCGATTCCCATCATTATGGGACAAAATATCGGCACCTGCATCACCGCGGGACTGTCAGCCATAGGGGCCAAACGTAATGCCAAACGGACGGCTTTGGCACATCTGCTTTTCAATTTAGTCGGAACCGTCATTTTTATGATTTTGTTTTATGTCGGGAACGCAATCTTCAAGTTCTCTTTCATCAATCAAATTGCCAGCCCGTTCACGATAGCTATTTTGCATAGTGCATTTAACATCGCTACCACAGTGATGTTGGTAGGATTTACCGCAGCTCTGGAAAAACTGGTCAAACGCATCATTCCGGAAACCAAAGAAGAGCGCAGTGAAGAACTGAATATTTTCGGTGTACTGGACGACAGACTTTTGGACACACCCAGTATCGCTCTGGAACAGTGCACAGTTTTGTCAATCCAAATGCTTGAACTGACACAGCAAACCATTGTGGACGCAGTCAGTCTGATCCCGGAATTTGATGCGGCGAAATACAAAAACGTAAAACGAGACGAGAAAAAAATTGATAAATTCCAGGACGCCTTAAATGGTTATCTTCTGAAAATCGGCATGAAAACATTGACTGAAAAAGAAAATATCAATCTGACCCTCATGTTGAATTGTATCAATGACTTTGAGCGGATGTCCGATCACGCCTTGAACATCGCTGAGTCCTTCAAAGGCATGGCTGCCGAAGAAAGTTCATTTTCGGAACAGGCTCAGGCGGAATTAGCTGTTTATGCGAAGGCAGTTCTCGAAATCATGGGAATCGCGACGCAAGCCTACCGGACGAAGCAATCAGAAACCGCCTTTCTGGTTGAGCCTCTCGAGGAAGTCATCGATCGTTTACATGACGCATTGAAACTGCGCCACATCAACCGCCTCCGCCAGGGTGAATGTTCTATCGAACTGGGCATTTTTCTGACGGACATCACCACGTCCATGGAGCGCGTCTCAGACCATTGTTCCAATATCGCCGTAGCGGTCATCGAAATTCAACAAGGTGTTTTTGACCCGCACAAATACATGAAAAAACTGAAGAAACAAAGCAATGTCAACTTCCAGCGCCTCTATGAGTCATATCTGGAGAAATACGCGCTGCCTGAAGAGTTCAGCTATCTCAGCTCTGCAATGCCTTATGCAAAATTAGAATCACCGGAGACTGGAGAAGGACTTTCGCCGATTCCCACTACCGAATAAGTAAAAGCAGCGAAGCTTTGATTGGCCCTTACTTGCGACCGATCAAACCCTTCGCCTCGATCATGATGTCACGCAGCTTGGCAGCCTCCTCGAAATCGAGGGCCTTGGCTGCCTTTTTCATGTCGCGGTCCAGTTCCTTGATGAGTTTTTCGAGAGCTGTGGGTTTCAGCGTTTTGAGTTTTCTGCGGATGGCCGCGGCACCGGCTTGTTCAGAAGCCAGATCACCGACCAGCCCATCACCCGGAGCGTCTGCGACCAGCGTCAGTTCCGCCAGTTCCAGTTCCGCGTAGGTATCGAGCAAGCCGCGGATCTCTTTTTTGATGCTGGTCGGCGTGATGCCGTGCTCAACATTGTAGGCCTCTTGAATGCTGCGGCGGCGGTTGGTTTCCTGTACCGCGGCCATCATTGCGTCGGTTACGCTGTCCGCGTACATGATGACTTTGCCATTCACGTTACGCGCAGCCCGGCCGATGATCTGAATCAGGGAGGTCTGCGAACGCAGGAAGCCTTGTTTGTCGGCATCCAGAATAGCGATTAAAGAGACTTCCGGAAGATCCAAACCTTCACGCAGCAGGTTTATCCCAACGAGCACATCAAACTTGCCCTTACGCAAATCGCGCAGGACTTCCAGTCGTTGATCGTTTTCCAAATCAGAATGCAGATAGGCGACCTTCAAGTCAGTGTCGGAAAGGAATTGTGCCAGATCCTCGGACATTTTTTTGGTCAAGGTCAACACCAAAGCGCGCTCCCCTTTTGCTTTGACGGCGCGTATTTCAGACATGAGATCTTCAATTTGACCATCCACAGGATGAATCGCGATTTGCGGGTCAATCAGGCCGGTAGGGCGGATGATTTGCTCCACGATCTGTTCCTGATGGGCCGCTTCGTAGCGGCTGGGCGTCGCGCTGACAAAAATGGTCTGCCCCATGCGCGCTTCAAATTCCTCAAATGTCAGTGGCCTATTGTCAAAAGCGGAGGGCAGCCGAAAGCCGAAATTGACCAGCGACTCTTTCCGGGCGTGGTCACCGTTGAACATCGCCCCGACCTGAGGAACCGAAACATGCGATTCATCGATGAACAGCAGATAGTCTTTAGGGAAAAAGTCGATCAGTGTATACGGAGCCGAGCCGCGTCCACGGCCGGCCAAATGGGCGGAATAGTTTTCGATGCCTTTGGTAAAACCGGTTTCAGCCAGCATTTCCAGATCGTAGCGGGTCCGTTGTTCCAGGCGGTAGGCTTCCAGTATCTTCCCCGCCTCGCGCAGTTCAGCAAGCCGTTCTTCCAGCTCAATTTCGATGCTGGCTCGCGCCCTGGCCATTTTCTCGTCACTGGTCGCATAGTGACTGGCCGGAAAAATCGAAATGTAGTTTCTGGATGATACGATTTTGCCCGAAACAAACTCAACTTCATAGATTTTTTCAATTTCGTCATCGAAGAACGATATGCGCGTGATCAATTGGTCTTCTGAGGCCGGTATGATATCCAGGCTGTCACCCTTGACACGGAACGTGCCGCGCTTGATCTCGAAATCGTTACGCGTGTATTGAATGCCGATCAGTTCACGAATGACTGCGTCACGATCTTTTTTATCACCGGGGCGAAGGTGAACCATCATGTTTTTATAATCGACCGGATCACCCAAACCATAAATACAAGAAACGGACGCCACCACGATGACGTCGCGACGTTCCAGAAGCGAGGCCGTCGCCGCGTGCCGCATGCGGTCAATTTCCTCATTGATAGCCGAGTCCTTCTCGATATAAGTATCGGATGAGGGAATGTAGGCCTCGGGTTGGAAATAGTCATAGTAGCTGACAAAATATTCCACCCTGTTTTCAGGAAAAAAGGCTTTGAATTCGGCACACAACTGTCCGGCCAGGGTTTTGTTCGGTGCCATCACCAAAGCCGGTCGCTGCAGCTGCTGTATTACATTAGCCATGGTAAATGTTTTTCCAGAACCTGTGACACCCAGCAGAGTCTGAGCTTTCATGCCTGCTTTTATGCCCTCGACAAGCTTGGCAATCGCCTGGGGCTGGTCGCCGGTCGGAACATAATCACTGACAAGTTTAAAGATATCATCGCTCATAATAAGCCGGCTTTCCCGCAATGCGGTGTTTCAGGAAAAATAGGCGACTCCGGCGGCAAAAATGCCCTGGTCCTTCTCTCCCGGAATGTTTTTCGCGACCCCATTGCCGATGCGCTCAGAGTGTCCCATTTTTCCAAGCACGCGGCCGTCAGGTGAACAAATTCCTTCAACAGCCCAAAGTGAACCATTAGGATTGTAGGGTTCGTCCATGCTCGCTTGTCCGCTAAAATCAACGTATTGGGTCGTGATCTGGCCACGCTTTGCCAATTCCTGCAAGACGCTTTCTGCCGCGACAAAGCGCCCCTCCCCGTGAGAAACCGCGATGCTGTGGATTGAGCCCACCGGACTGTTGGCCAGCCAGGGTGACTTGTTACTCGATACACGCGTGCGCACATAGGTCGCGACGTGTCTTCCGATGGTGTTGAAGGTCAGAGTGGGACTTTCCACGCTTAACTCACTAATTTTTCCATAGGGCAAAAGACCCAATTTCACCAGAGCCTGAAAACCATTGCAGATGCCCAGGGCCAAACCGTCGCGCTCTTCAAGCAAGGCGGTCACTGCAGCTTTTAAGCGAGGGTTGCGAAAAACCGCCGCGATGAATTTTCCTGAACCTTCCGGCTCATCACCGGCACTGAACCCGCCCGGAAGCATCAGCATCTGAGCTTGCATGAGGCGCTTTTCCATTTCGATTATGCTGCTCTGGAGCTCAGCAGTGGTTTTATTCCTAAAAACGAAAACATCCGTTTCTGCCCCAGCCAGACGAAATGCTTTGGCTGTATCGTCTTCACAATTGGTTCCCGGAAAAACAGGGATAAAGACACGAGGTTTTACTCCTTTTAGAAGAGCCGGGGCTTGACGCTGTGTCTGCATGCCCACCCACGCTTGAGTTTTAGGTGCCGGAGCTGAAACTTTTGTTGATTTGGCCGTGGTGGGGAAGACATCCTCAAGGGTGTTCAGCCAGGCGGCCTGGGCTTCTGCCAGAGACAGCTGTTCATCTCCAAAGCTGATCAGCGCGGCCGAGGTAACCTGACCGAGCAGCACCGCTCCTGCTTCCTTCAGCGACTGCAGTGTTTCATGATAATGAGAATTGGAGACGACCTCGAGCAGCAAAGCACCGGGTTGGGGCATAAACAGTTCATCAGTCGACAACAAAGGATTGAAGCTGAAACCGAGCTGTTGACCGAAGCATTGCTTCACCACGGTCACGGCAGCACCTGCTCGTTTTACGGTCGAAATCGCTCCCAGATGGCCAATTTTCTGGAGTTTGTGCGAAATATTCAGCTGGCGTTGGAATTTTTCCGGATTGAGAAAATAACCCTCCTCCAGAGGCAAGGGGAAATACATTACTACACGTCCGGGCTCACTCAGTACTGCTGACTTCACCTGTTCCAGCGGCCTTGTTCCCACGGCAAAAGAAACCAGAGTCGGCGGTACTTCCAAGTCGTTGAAATTTCCGGACATGGAGTCCTTCCCCCCTATCGCAGGCACTCTGAAGTCCAGCTGGGCCTGAAAGGCCCCCAGTAATGCCGCCAGGGGCAGACCCCATTTTTCAGCGCTGTCCGTGCGCGGAAAGTACTCCTGAAAAGTCAGTCTCGCTTTACGCGCTGAACCGCCCATTGCCGTAAGCTTGGCTAATGACTGGGTCACGGCAAAATAAGCACCGTGGTAAGGGCTCCACGTAGATAGTTCAGGATCGTAACCATAGCTCATTAGAGAAGCTACAGGACACTCGCCGGACGTGACCGGAATTTTAGCGGCCATCCCCTCTTCCGGGGTGAGTTGATGCATTCCGCCGAATGGCTGCAAAACGCTGCCCGCTCCGATGCTGTTGTCAAAGCGTTCGACCAGACCTTTTTGGGCGCATTCATTTAAATCCGACAAACCCGCTTTCAAGCGCTCAGCAAAAGCCAAACCCCGGCCAAAAGGTACAAAATAATGATCTTCGACATCGGGTACTCTGATTTGTGCTTTGGCTGATTGCGCGGCACCGTTGGTATCAATAAAATCGCGCGCCAAATCAACAATCGTCTCACCGCGCCATTCCATGCGCATGTGGGCTTCCCTGGTCACTTCAGCCACAACGCGCGCCTCCAGATTCTCTTCTGCGGCTGCAGCCAGAAATGTTTCTGCTACTTCGGGTCTGAGTACAACGGCCATACGTTCCTGCGATTCTGAAATGGCCAGTTCTGTACCGTCAAGGCCTTCGTATTTGACCAGAACCTTATCCAGGTCAATGCGCACTCCATCAGCTAATTCGCCAATCGCGACGCAAACGCCACCCGCGCCAAAATCATTGCAGCGTCTAATCAAGCGAGCAATTTCGGCCCGGCGGAACAAGCGTTGCAAGGCCCGTTCCGTGGGAGGATTACCTTTTTGGACTTCTGAACCGGAGCTTTCCACAGAATGCTCATCGTGAATTTTCGAAGATCCCGTCGCTCCGCCGATACCATCCCGGCCGGTACGTCCACCTAAGAGCACGATTAGGTCGCCGGGTTCAGGGGTTTCGCGAACCACCTGATCAGCCGGTACCGCTGCGATGACCGCGCCGATCTCCATTCTTTTGGCAATATAGCCGGGGTGGTACACTTCAGCCACCTGGCCGGTAGCCAGACCGATCTGATTACCATAAGAACTGAATCCGGCCGCGGCAGTGGTCGTGATTTTTCGTTGAGGCAGCTTACCGGGCAGGGTATCTTCATAAGCTTGTCGTGGGTCTCCACTGCCCGTGACACGTAAGGACTGATATACATAAGATCGTCCTGACAATGGGTCTCTGATGGCTCCGCCCAAGCAGGTTGCCGCTCCACCAAAGGGTTCAATTTCAGTAGGATGATTGTGGGTTTCATTTTTGAACATGAGCAGCATGGCCTGGGGATAACCATCCACCGGCACTTCAATTTTTATACTGCAGGCGTTGATTTCTTCGGAAATATCCAAATCATCCACATAACCCTCTAAACGTAAGGTTTTACCGGCCAGAGTAGCGAGATCCATCAAACAGAGCGGTTTCTCAGCAAGGCGTTCTTTGTAGTAGTCGACGCGCTTCTGCAGATAAAGGTCAAGACTGGCAGAAATGCGGTCACGAATAATGGCTGAAGCTTCATTTTTCGGTCTTGCGATTTTTGTTTCCAGCAGTTCAGTGTTGAAGGTGGTGTGGCGGCAATGGTCAGACCAGTACGTATCCAAAACTTTGATTTCTGTCAAGCTGGGATTGCGTCTGATACTTTGGAAGTATTTTTGGACGAAGAACAAATCATCCAAAGACATCGCCAGGCCAAGTTCACGGTGCATGGCCAGGAGCTGCTCCTTTTGGGCCGCAATAAAGTCAACTAACCGCGGCACCGTTTGAGCTTCGGGAATTGGACGTTGGAGTGTTGTCGGCATATCCAGTGTGGCTTCGCGCGCTTCAACAGGGTTGATCAGAAAGCTGCGAATCCGTTGTTTGTCTTGCTCATTCAAAGTTCCGTTAAAGAGATAAACTCTGGCCGTCCGCACGGTCGGGCGCTCATTACGTGAAATAATCTGCAGGCATTGCTCAGCAAAATCCGCGCGCTGCTCATACTGCCCGGGCAGCGCCTCAACGGCGAGGACAAAATCCGCATCCCCCCATTCAGGGGTTTGTTCATAAACCTCGTCAACCGGAGCCTCAGAAAAAATCATTTCTTTCGCGCTCGCCAGCTCAGCCTCCGTCAGGCCTTCGACATCGTAACGATTCAAAACCCTTACGGCTTCAAGGTTCAATAAGCCGAAGTGCTCTTTGAGATCATTGAGGATCCCGGCTGCTTCAACGGCATAGGCCGCTTTTTTTTCAGCATAAAGGCGTGTCAGTGTTTTGCTTTCCATGAGAGCTCCTTTATCGACAACAGTCTACCGTCTTTTAGACATAAATCAGCAAATACGTTCACCGCTCAGCGGCCCAGCAGGTGTTCCAAAAGTTTGACATTCTCATCCACATAGTCCACCAGCGCATCTGCCTCAAGCGAACCGTGACCCAACTGTGCTAATTTGAAGAGCTGTTTGGTCAGTGCGTCGTGAATATCCTTCTTTGAGTCATCTGCCACCAGGTCGCGCAATTTCTTGATCAAGGGGTGAGCGCTGTTGATCAGCAAGGTTTGTTCTACAGGGAACATGCTGTCAAAATCCATGCCCTCCCCATTGCCTGACATGCGCTCGAATTGCTTGCGCATCTCCTGCATTCGCCGGCTTTCTTCAGTCTCCTTAATCATAGCAGGCAAAGCTTTCTCATCAAGAGCATGCACTTCGATTTTAATTTTTTCATCATTTAATGCCGAACGGAAGAGCGCCTTGAAATATTCGACGTCCTCCTCTGAGCCTGCTTCTCCTTCAAGCGCCGCATCGATGCGAACGAATTTCAGCGGAGCGGACTTCATTTCCAGCATTTGAATAAAAGGCATATCCAATTCGTGATTCAATATTACAACTTCACGGCCCAGTTCTTTGGCGTGACGGATGTATACGGCCTGTTTTTCCGGCTCTGCGACATAATAAATGGTTTCGCCCATTTCTGCTTTGGTCTTGAACTCATGGTCCACAGTCTCAAACAGCAGCGCATCCTTTACGCGGTCAAAGAATTTGTCCTCGCGCAGACAACCATATTTGACAAATACGGCGATGTCCTTCCAGTAACCATTGTAGGCCTCACGTTCATTCTTGAAGAGCTGGGTCAGCTTGTCCGCCACCTTGCGGATGATGTGTTCGGACAATTTTTTGACGTAGGCGTCGTTTTGCAAAAATGATCTGGACACGTTGAGCGGCAAGTCGGGGCAATCAATCAGCCCCTTGAGCAGGAACAAAAATTCCGGAATGACCTCTTTGATGTTGTCGGCCACAAAGACCTGGTTGTTATAAAGTTTGATACGGCCGTCAAGCGTCTCGTAACGGTTTTCGGCTTGCGGAAAATACAGAATTCCCTGCAGACGGAAGGGGTAATCCATGTTGAGG
>CAYNZF010000028.1:0-23623 GCA_964401615.1 uncultured Oscillospiraceae bacterium | reverse complement strand
ATTGCAATAGCAATAAATTATAATGGGAAAGAGAAATATCTTAAAGAATTTGGCCTTGAGGAAGGAGATCTTCCGGTGCGCGAGGCATGACGTAAGCCGTTTTGTAGTGGTCGTAAATTACCATGCCCGGTTTCGCCCCTTGTGGCTTTTTCACTTCTGAAACCTTGCAATAGTCGACCGCTGTTTTGGCTGCGCTGCCGGCAATGGACGCTTTCGATCCACGGCTGAACCAAGCCGCCAAAATGGCTGCCTCTTCGATGCTGCGGTCGGGGATCTCACCTTTGAGTTGTCCACAACTAAGGATCACGTGGGAACCGGCGTTTTTTTGGATGTGAAACCACAAGTCTTGTTTGTGAGCTGATTTCAGGCTCAGTTTGTCATTTTGGAGATTGTTTCGTCCGACCAGAATTTCAATGCCGTCACTTGAAAGATAACGCCTCGGGCCCGCGCTTGGAAGAGCTTCGGCCGGCGCTTTTCCGCCCCCTTTACGGCGCATGGCTTTGCGCTGACTGAAGGTGAGCCCTTTAAGGCTTTTTTGTTTTTCGTTCTTTATAAATAGTTTTTGCTGGCTCATTTCATCTTTTATCATCGCCAGATCATTGCTGTTTTCGGCATGTTCAATACTGTCAATCAGTGAGTTCAAATAAGCGAGATCCGATTCATCTTGCATGAGGTAGCCATCAGCCAATTCATTTTTTCTTTTCAAACGATTGTAGCGGGCAAAACGTGTTTGAGCATTCCAACTGGGGCTTCGATGTGGATTGAGCTCGATCCGGCGGGGCTGATTACCATTGTAATAGTCTTCCACAATGATTTCTGACTGAGCTTGTTCAAGCCTGTAAAGGTTAGCTAAAATAAGCTCACCTTCCTCTTTCAGTGCAGCGAAATCTTTACTGTCCGTATAATCTTTCATGTGGACCAGGTACATTTTTTGCGTATGGTCCAAGACGTTTTGTACTTGTTTTAAAACATAAGCCTGTTTTTGGGTAAACCGCTGCGAGCTGTCGCGCTTGCTGAAAAAATAGGCGAGCATTTCCAGTGTGCTTATAAATGATTTACTTTTGCCAAGGTGCAGATCAAACACATGAAAATCAAAGGGCACCGTGTCACGCTCACCACGGTAAAAAACAGAGGGCTTGAGGTCGGCCCCAACAATCCGTTCAAGCATCTTGACCGTCACGTCGGTCAAACGCTGCCATGCCGATGCATCCAGTGAAGCCGCCTGCTGTCGGGAATTGATCCCGGCCAAAAAAACCAGCTCAGAAACAAGTGGTGGAGAGAAGCCTGCAAAACACTCCAAAAGAGCCTTTTCCAGCGGTTTCCTGAGGTCCAGATCAGCCCAGAGTGCAGCCCCGGTCGAAGGTGCTGCAGCAAGACTTTTTAAAACCTCCGCTGCCATGCGCTTGTTTTGTTTGGGAGGAGCGGCGTAAGGTCTGGCAGGCAAAACTTCCCGAAAGCGATTAACACGGCTGTCCACATGAACAATCGCGTCCAAAATAATATTATCTTCATTCAAGAGAATCAAATTGCTGTGTCTCCCCATGCATTCAAAGAGGAGGACTTTTTCGGAACGGTCGCCCAGTTCATTGCTGGTCTGAAATCTAAGCTTAAAAATGCGTTCGAAATCTTCGGTTTCGACACTCAACAATCTTCCGCCTTGCAAGTGTTTCCGCAAAAGCATACAAAACATCGGCGCTTCAGCCGGCACTTCCTGCTTTTGATCGAGTAAATGAATCCGCGGTCCGGAGGGATTGGCAGAAATTAAAAGCTGATAGTTTTTCCCGCTTCCCCTGAGTCCCAGTAAAATATCGAAGCGCCCGGGTTGACGTACGCGGTCTACTCGCATCTCACTGAGTTCTGCGTTCAGGTCTTTGGCAATGAAGTAGGCACTGATTCCGTCGATTGGCATTGTAAGCTCCGTTCTGGTGCAGCGCTTTGACAAAAAATCGCTGAATGGCTTGATTGTGCAATTTTATCACAAAGCTTGTGTTAAAATATTAGCCGTGGAACTTATCAGTGGAGGTGTCTGGTGCCAAAGCAAGCCAATCAACAGAAAAGCGACCCGAACTTGCGTAAGCGCAGGGTCAAACAGCTCCAAATCGTCGCAGAACCCAGTATGCTCCTGGCCTTTTTTAATTATGTAAAAACACATTTATTGGGACAGGTGCTGTCATTGATCGTGATTGCGGTCATAATAATATTGACTGACGTTGTGCTGGCAGGCGATGACTTTGATACCTTTTTTATGCTGCTTGGAATCGAAATAACAATAGTGCTGCTGGTTTTATGGGTTTTTTATTTACTGGCTCCCCAAAGAAATTCTGATGGTTCATAAACCTGATTTCACTGAAATAGGAGAAAAACATGGAATCTTTTAGCATACACAATATGGACATCAAGCGCTTTGTTGAAGTGGTTGATCAATGTCAAGGGAATGTCTACCTTGAAACACCTGAAGGAGACCGCTTTAACCTCAAGAGTAAATTGAGCCAGATCATGGGTCTTTACACCATTATGGAAGGCGCTAAGTTAGTTGAAGCAAACATCGTATGTGACAATCGTGATGATGAATCCCTGCTTTTCAGAGCGAATTTGTTTGGATGATGGAAAAGCCTGACTTAAGCCAAACCTACAAATTCACCCCTCTTGACATCGCCACTTACATAAAGTGGTCACAATTGAGTGGGGAGCGTGAACTTGAAGTGATCAAAAACATGTGGGACTTACGCAAGCTTTTGCTGGCCGGGTCCTGCGGAACACGATTCGAGACTTTTAAAAGACGCGTTTACGACGAATTGCATCAGCTGTGGCTGCGCGATTTCGTCAACGAGTATTGTCCTCTGAGCAGGGCTTTGGATTTAGATAAACAAGCCGCGCAGTTCTTGCCAAAAAATGAGGCGAGTTTGGAGCTCTACTTGAAATTGATGGCGATTCACTTAAGATTAACGGCTCGACTGCCGCTGATCAGCGTCAATTGGCACGCGATCCTGTCTAATAACGGCATCAAAAAACCCAGCAAGCGTCTTTGGTCTCGATTGCAGATCGCCATGGACGCACTGATGCTTAAACAAGCTGGAAATAAACGAAACCCCTACACTTTTGAAGATTTCATGAACAACGCGACTTTTGAACTCAGCTTGAAAGGCTAGTAATGAGTAAGGAAATGTCTAGCGCTGCCACAATGAACAAGCAGCTTCATAATCTACAGGAGGAGACCAGAAAATATTTTTGGCGTCCTTTTGCCTTGAAAGACACACGGGAACTGGTGCGGGACGGTGTCTTAAACGGTTCTGTCACTCGCCTGCGCGATCGCCTTTCGAAAGCCGCTGCGGTTTTCCAAATAAAACGTGTCGTGCTCTGGTCAACTGAAACAAACGAGCAGGACAAAAGAGCTCTGATGCTGCTGGTTTTTTTAGCGGAAGCCGAAAACCCTCATCATGTCAGGCTTTATTTCCATCAATCACCGGACCTTCAGTTGGCTGACTTGGGTAATCCTTGTATCTCCGAACTTCGTGAATATTTTGTCTCGGAAGCTTTTTGGCGCATCAGTTCTTATGTAAAAGTGATGAACGGCGATGACAGGGATGCTTATTCAGAAACGGCTGCTTTCTTGAGTCGTTTGGATTTTGAGAAAGAAGCACGATTACCGGATTTTTTTCTGGATGGTATGTCACCACAGGCCGCTGATTTGTGGCGTTGGAATATTGACCAATCTGATTTTGAAGCTTTTTTTCTACCCTTTGGTGATGGGGCCTTGGTTGTGGCGGGCAATAGGTCGGAAGTTAAAGAAATCTATTTTTTGGCATACGGTGAGCGGATTGCAGATGCCCGGACATTCTTAAAAGCTTACAAGCTCGGTTTTGCCGACAAAGAGGCTAAACTCAGCAGAGTTATGAATGAGAAAAAACCGCATTTGTCTGCCAACATGTCGCTCGCTTATGACGAGTTGGACCGCTATCTGGCCGGACAGAATAAATCCTTCAGTTTTAGAGTACAAAAAAGTGGTGGCAGCGAATTTCAGCGGCACGTGTGGACGCTGCTTGACACAATTCCTTACGGAGCAACTAATTCGTACCTGGATATCGCGCGTAAGATGGTTCAGGGTGACGAAACAAAAGCGCACCGTTTAGCCAGGGCGGTAGGCTCTGCCTGTGGCGCGAATCCCCTCTGCATCGTGACACCATGTCATCGTGTGATCGGAAGTGATAACAGTCTGACCGGATTTAACGGGGGAGTTCATTTTAAAGCCAGACTCCTGGACATGGAACTTCTGGGTCAAAGTGGGAAGGACAACGAATAAAAATATGCATAAAACCCACAAATCTCTAGCAGCGACGACCATGCTTGCTCCATTGCCGGTTGTGTTAATTTCTGCTGCCTGCACCAAAGAACGATTGAGAAGTTTCAAGGCGGCCGACGAAGCAGAATTCGAACGACTTTATCGTGAAAGTCTGGGGAATTTATATGAGAGTATCGGAGAAGGCAGAGGAGATGAAATTATACGCACCATCAGCACGATTGCCTGGACAGGAATTGTTTCTTCTACACCACCGCGACTCAGTGTTTCGATCAAACAAAGCCGCTTACTTTATTCTTTAGTTAAAATCAGTGGAAGAATGATGATTTACCCCATTTGTCAATCGTTTGTCAAAGAGGCGGATTTATGCGGCATTAAGTCCGGGCGTGAGCTTGATAAATTCGAGCGCTGTGGTTTTGAGACCTACCAACGAGAGGGTGATCCTGAACTGCCGGTATATGCCGATGCGCCTCTGGTTTTGACGGTCCATGTGGAACAAAGCCTGGATCTTGATTCTCATGAATTATTTATATGCAGAATAGACGATGTGCTTTTGCATGAGGAACTCATCGACAAGAATGGAAAGGTGCATCTGGAAAAGGCAGGTCTGGTCGCATATGCTCATGGCGAGTACTATGGATTGGGCCCGGAACTGGGATTCTTTGGTTACAGTGCAGCTTCACCGAAAGTCTTAAGACGACGCATGCCCAAAACCCGTAAATTCTGATATAATGGATAAGAAATTTGCGAATTTTTAGGAGGAACAATCATGGCTCAGCTAATTGGTAATGCAATCTTTGGCCAATCCGGTGGCCCTACTTCAGTTATAAACGCAAGCGCAGCAGGTGTTTTCACTGAGGCTTTGAAGCAGCAAGGCGTGATCAACAAAGTTTTTGGCGCTGCGCACGGCATCCGGGGCATTTTGGACGAAAATTTCTTCGACATGAGTGAAGAAGATCCCTACGAGTTAGAGCTCATGAAAACGACCCCATCTTCAGCTTTGGGGTCCGTTCGTTACAAACTGGCTGATGCCAAAGACGATGACACTGATTACAGAAAATTGCTTGAAGTGTTCAAAAAATACGATATTCGCTATTTCTTCTACAATGGCGGAAATGATTCAATGGATACATGCAATAAAATTTCAAAATTTATGCAAAATTCGGGCTACGAATGTCGTGTCATGGGTGTTCCCAAGACCATCGACAACGACCTCTACGGCACTGACCATTGCCCCGGATACTCTTCAGCCGCCAAGTACATCGCAACCTCGACCATGGAAGTTTATTTGGATGCTCGTGTCTATGATACCGGGATCATCACCGTGCTTGAGATCATGGGCCGCAACGCCGGTTGGCTGACTGCCGCCTCCGCGCTGGCCTCTTATAAAGGCTATGGACCGGATTTGATTTATTTGCCGGAAATTGATTTTGAAATCGATAAAATGCTGGACGATGTCAAACGCATCTATGCGCAGACCAAAAAAGTCATTATTGCGGTTTCTGAAGGTGTTAAAACCAAGGATGGCAAGTATATCCCCGAACTGGTCGGAGACGTTGAGACAGACGCTTTTGGCCACAAACAAATGGGCGGGACCGCCATGGTGTTGGCAGAATATTTGAAAAAAGAAACAGGGGCCAAAGTCAGAGCCATCGAATTTTCACTTTTGCAGCGCTGTGCCGCGCACATCGCTTCCAAATCAGACGTGGAGGAATCATTTAAAGCCGGTCAAACAGCCGTTCAGGCTGCTGTTGAAGGAAAATCGGACTTCATGGTGGGTTTCGAACGCGTCTCCTCAGTTCCCTATGTATGTGAAATGAAGCTCATTCCCCTGAGCGACGTGGCCAATACAGAACGGAAAATTCCGCGCAATTGGATCAATGAAGAAGGGAACTTCGTCAATAATAAGTTTATTGAGTACGCGCTTCCACTGATTGCTGAGGATTCCACACCTCCCAAAGAGGACGGTTTACCCAGATTCGCGCGCTTGAAGAAGGTATTGGCTACGAAATAAGTTTTGCCTGTCAATTTGGCAAGGCAGCAACGGTAAGGCAAAATGGGGCGGGTCTCTTGACAGATATCGGAAATATTTTTATGCTTTACCGGGTGTCGCCACTGTGGCTCAGGGGTAGAGCAATTCACTCGTAATGAATAGGTCGTGAGTTCGATTCTCACCAGTGGCTCCAAATAACGAAAGCTCCGGGATCTGCTCGATTTCGGGGCTTCGATTTTCTGCTTGCTTGTCTCTGTCAGGATAATACAGCATAATGTGCAAGGAAGCTTTTGCAGAAAGCGAGGGATAATCATGCTTGAAATCTTAAAAACGATGGACAATCAGATTTGCGAAATACAGGAATATGAACCGGGTTGTTGGATTAACGTCGTTGAGCCTACTTCGAGAGAACTCGCTTATTTAAAGGACAACTTTGATATTGAAGAAGATTTCATCAAGGCCGCGATGGACTTGGAGGAAGCGCCCCATATTGATACGGAAGATGAACAAATATTAATTGTCGTGGATATCCCGATCATTGAGAAGGAAGCCGACAAACAAAGTGCGCTCTATTCGACCATCCCACTGGCGATAATCTTACTGAAAAAATGCATCATAACGGTCTGCCGCGAAGATGATACTTTCATGCAGGAATTCAAAAACAACCGGATCAAAGGGTTTTACACGCAATATAAAACCCGCTTTGTTTTGCAGATATTATATCGAAACAGCACCAAATACTTGCAATTTTTGCGCCTCATTGACAAGGCCTCAACCCGCATGGAACAGGCGATGCGCACTTCCATCGGAAACAAGGAACTGCTTGATTTTATGCGGCTTGAAAAATCACTGGTCTATCTTTCCAGCTCCTTGCATTCCAATGGAGTGCTTTTGGAAAGACTGATGCGCAATTCTCAAATCACCAATTATCCGGAAGATGAAGAACTCCTGGAGGATGTCATCATCGAAAATCGCCAGGCTATTGAAATGGCGAAACTTTATAGTAGTATTTTGACACCTACGACTGAGACTTTTGCCACCATTATTTCCAACAACCAGAATGACGTTATGAAGATATTAACGACCGTTACCATCGTCATGGTCATTCCACAAATCATCGGAGCCTTCATGGGTATGAATGTGACCTTGCCCTTGAGTGAGGCATCCCCTTTCTCTTTTTGGATCATCGTGGCGATTTCTGTCATACTTTGTTTGATCGCCATTTGGTACATGTGGCGTAAGAAGATGCTATGACTAGTTTTGGTGAAACAGGCTTGAGATTAAACTTGTATCTTGCCAAATCGGGACTGTGTTCCAGACGACAAGCAGATGAACTGATACGCGAAGGGCATGTCATCATCAATGACCGCGTGGCAGAGCTTGGTACGCGTGTAATGGATGGTGATCGTGTATTCCTGGATGACCGGCTTGTGTCTATCGATGACGCACCCAAAGCCAGGTACATCGCTCTTAATAAGCCTCTTGGAGTGGTTTGTACCACCGACAAAAGGGACCCGGACAATATTGTCGACTACCTGAATTTCGAAGAGCGAATCTTCCCGATCGGCAGACTCGATAAAGACTCATCGGGTTTGATTTTATTGACCAATGACGGAAGTATTGTCAATCGCATTCTGAGAGCTCAATTCGGGCATGAAAAAGAATATATTGTAAAAGTGGACCGGGAGATAAGCGAAGACTTTCTGAAGCAGATGCGAAAAGGTGTACCGATTTTGGATACCGTCACCAAAGCGGCCAAGGTCAATCAAATCAATGAGACCGAATTCCGCATTGTACTTACTCAGGGCCTGAACAGACAAATCAGACGCATGTGCGAATATCTGGATTACCGGGTGATCCGCCTTAAACGCGTTCGTGTAATGCATATTACATTGGGTAAGATGCAAGAAGGTGAGTGGCGCGAATTGACTTTCAAGGAACTTGAAGAATTGGAAAATTTATTACAGAAAGCCGAAGCAAAGACGAAAAATATCCCTGCCTATTAATCTAATCAAGACTCTTGCTTTCAAGAGAGAAAATAATTTGAGGCCTATCCCATGACTGACATTGATATTGAAACTAGACTTAAAAAGAAAAAGATGAAACGACGTCTATACATATTAGCGTTTGTGCTTATCATAGCTGCAGGCGTAATTTACCTGCTCACTCGTCCCGAACCTCTGCCTGTCGTGCGAACCGCCCAAGCCGCCCAAGAAAAATCACTCAAGCAAACGCTGCGGGTCAGTGCCCAAGTCGGTCCTTTTGCCATTCAGACGGTACCGGCGGTCAATCAAAGTATTACTAAAATTCCGGTTGAAGTGGGTGACCGAGTAAAAATTGGTGATGTGCTGATGGTGCTAGGGAAAAAATCCCTGGAAGATGATTTACAGAAAGCGACAGAAGCTAGAGAAGAGGCTGAAGCAAGCCTCGAAGAAGCCAACACCGCGCTAGCAGCCGCGCAAGCCGCAGCCGCGTATGCTTCTGATGCACAGATGAGCGGAATTTTAAATCAAATCACGGCTAATTTGCAGAGTTCTTTGACCAACACACTCGCTCAACTGACGGGTCAGCTGACCTCAAAGCTGCCAACAGCGGATGATTTTTCAAAGATGACGGCCGAGCAATTAGAGCAGTGGCGCACATATCTGGACGAACTCCGCGCTGATTTGGATGAATGGATTGAGCGCATTCCACAAGCAACACCTACTCCAAGCCCCACACCAACGATAAGTCCCACGCCCACATTAAGCCCTACACCGGAGCCGACCGTTCAGCCGAGTCCGACCCCTACAATAAGTCAGATACCCATAATTAGTCCTACGCCGGAGCCGACCGTACAGCCGAGTCTGACCCCGACAATAAGTCCCACACCCTCGTTAAGCCCTACTCCGGAGCCGACCCTTCAGCCGAGTCCGACACCGACGAGCACTCCATCAGAGACAAGCAGCAGCGCATCCGAAACAACAAGTCAGGACTTGCGAGCGCAGGGATACGGTGTTGGCAGCAGTGGCCCAGCCCCTGTTTTTGCTGCAGCGGATCTGAGTCAATTCTTGAGTGGAAGCGGTATGGCGGGCGATACGCTGAACTCGACCATGGCACAGGGTGAGGCTCTGGTTGAACAACTGAAAGAGGCCGAAGAACAAGCCCGTAAAGCACTCGAGAACGCGAAAACAACGATACTCGCCGAAGTAGATGGTATTGTCGTCAATATCAATGCTGAAGTGGGCGAGCCGGAGACCGACAGCAATTCAGTAACTGCCCTTGGCACTACTGAGGCTCCTGCGATGCTCATTTATGATGATAGCAGTTTGATCGCCAGCTTCAGAGCCAATCGCTATGACGCGATTCGCATTGAAAAAGGACAAGCAGTAAATTACAGTGCGGATAATTTGGCCTATTTCGGTGAAGTTATTTTTAAGTCACCCATCGCGACCAGCGGTAGTGGCTCCAACGATTTGTCTACCATCGCCGGTGTGGGCTCGCTCGCTTCCGGCATGGGCAGCACCGACACAAGCAGTCTCCTGACCGGAGAAGCCCTGGTTGATGTACGCATGAGCCTTGATGGAGCGGATTTAGACCAATTGATCATCGGTTTTCCTATTGACTCGGAAATTACTTTGAAAGAAGTCCGTGACGTACTGGCCATACCTGCTGAAGCTTTAAGTAAAGAAAACGACATTTACTACGTCTACGTGCTTGACGATGCAGGGATTGTTTACAAGCGCCAAGTCGAGGTGGGTATTCAGGCAGAAGTCTACGCCGAAATCATCTCCGGCTTGAGCAGCGGAGAAGTGGTTGTGCTCAACCCCACAGGAACCATCAAGGATGGTATAAAGGTTTTACGCGATGCATGAAGCCATCCGTATGAATAATATCGGAAAAACATATCGCACCGGTGAAGTGAACTTTGTGGCCTTGAAGGACATTAATTTAATTGTCCCCAAAGGTTCATTCACTGCGATCATGGGTCCATCCGGCTCAGGAAAATCAACCTTGATGAACATCATCGGGCTCCTCGATGGTTTTGACGAGGGCAGTTACGAACTCAACGGCTCAGAGGTTACTTCACTCAGTGATGATGGGCTGGCGATGCGCCGAAACCGAGACATTGGTTTCGTTTTTCAGTCGTTCAATCTTTTGCCCAAATTGAACTTGCTTGAAAATGTCGAGTTACCCCTGGTCTATGCGGGTGTTCCGCGGGTGGAGCGTCGTGATAGAGCTCTGGCCGCTTTAAAAGATGTTGGTCTGGATGGCTGGCGGGCACACAAGCCGACAGAAATATCAGGCGGTCAAAAGCAGCGCGTAGCCTTGGCCCGAGCGGTCGTGACGAGGCCGGCTATCTTGCTCGCAGATGAACCCACGGGAAATCTGGACAGCCAATCTTCGAATGACATCATGCATTTGATTGCTCAACTTCACAAAAGCGGCGCGACAATTGTCTTGATCACTCATGAAACAGAAATTGCTGACTATGCCGAAAGATTCATTATTTTGCGTGACGGTCGGATCATTGAAGATCGCAGCAATGACCATTCACCTGAAACAAGCCGGCAAAAACAAGAACCTGAAGCTTCAGTCAGTAATGAAATCAGCAGCACAGCAGCGGAAATTGAAACAATAGCACCGTTCGTCGGAGAAACTCAGCTATGATTCTTGAGAGCATAAAAATGGCCTGGTCTTCACTTGTGAGCAATAAACTGCGCGCTTTCCTCACCATGCTTGGAATCATTGTGGGTATCGGTTCCGTTATCGCAATCATCGCAGCCGGCGAAGGCGGTAAAGAAGCAATTTTAGGTCAGTTCAATGAAATCGGTGCCTCTACCGTGATGATCTCGGTTGAACGGAGTAACGCCTCTGCGGGTGACTTCATTACTCAGGCAGACCTTGAATCTTTGAAAAAACAGATCGAAGAATTAAACCAGGTGACCTCCCAGACCCAATTGTTTGGTTCAGTGGCCGTTGAAAGAAAAAATTCGGATGCCCTTATCACAGGAATCGACCAGGGCTATGAATTCATCAGCCCACTCAACATCCAATACGGGCGTGGTTTTACCGAACTTGATTACACCGAAGGAAGACCAAACCTCATCATCGAGATGAACTCAGCCAGCAGTTTTTTCGGCCGCGAAGACGTGGTCGGTGAAACGATTGACTTGAGCTACAACGGCCGCTTGTTGAGTGGACACATAATTGGTGTTTCAAACTCAAACTCTGCCAGTTATCTCTCAATGGTCCCTTCCGGAGCCGAAAGCGAAGTGCCTGTAATCATGTATCTGCCCCAAAAAAGCGCGATCGAGCTTTCAGGCAGAGGTGATCGCATTTCCACGATCATGCTTATGGCCAAAGAACCTCAACTCATTGAATCAGTGGGCGACCAAGCCATCCGTATTCTGGAACGAACGCACAACAATGCAGGACGTGAGCTCTACAGTAAAAGAAACATGGCGGATATTCTTAAGCAGGTCGACAGCGTGGTCGGTATGATTACTTCGTTTATCAGCGCGGTCGCTGCAATCTCTCTGGTAGTCGGCGGGATCGGTGTCATGAACATTATGCTGGTGTCCGTGACTGAACGTACGCGCGAAATTGGCACACGAAAAGCACTAGGGGCCACTACCGGAGACATACTCCAGCAATTTCTTACTGAGTCGGTCATTTTGACTTTTGTGGGCGGTGTGATCGGAATAATTTTTGGAATTGCCCTGGCGCAAGTCATTGGTTATTTTGCCAATTTTCCGGCTCGGCTCAGCTTGTCCTCGATTATTGTCGCGGTCTTGTTTTCTTCCTCAGTAGGTTTGTTTTTTGGTATTTATCCTGCGCGAAAGGCTTCCAAACTAAATCCTATTGACGCCCTTCGTTATGAATGACGACATTTGATTATTCGTGTCAGAAAGCATATAATTGTGTGGCTGAACTGTGTTGAGCACAACATGGGGATGTACTGGTTTCGACAGGGTCGTTGAAATCGGATAAGCGGGTAGTGGATGCGCGTTGGCCACTTTAAAAAACGGGCACCTGTAAGTAATTGCAGACAACAACTATTCATTAGTAGCTGCTTAAGTCAGCCACTCATCGGTCCAAGCGATCTGCGGCTTGGGTAGCTGGTGTCATTAGCAGACCTTACCGCGCGGCAGGTCAATGCGGAGCACGTGTCAGTTCAAGCTTTGTGACTGATTTGATTTGATGAAGCTACCGGAAACGGCCGTTGTGCATGACGAGCCGGACAGGGGAATACTAAAGAAATGCACTGCACCCGGAGAAAGTCCCGTGGAAGCGGTTTTGGACAGGAGTTCGATTCTCCTCATCTCCACCAAAAAATTAGAGAGTGTCTTGGCAGCATACAAGAACACTCTCTTTTTTATTTCGAAATTTGTCCTTTTTAGCCGAGACCGATCAAACGATTACCTGAGGTTCAACGAGCATGTTTTTGACATCGATAAAGTGCTCAAGGTCATTGAGATATTCGTATAGTGTAGCTCGATTTTCAAACTCATCACGTGTCGCCGGCAGATTCATGTGCTTGAATTGCTCGCGGGATTCTCGAAATTCGTTGATCAGCTCATCGGCGAGATCTTTGTCATTAAGATGTGCAGCGATGTCTTCGGTCAGCGTTGCAACGATCAAGGTTTGCTCATAGGATTGATTAAGTCTTGTGTAGTAACGTCTCATGAAATGAAGGATTTCGTACTGCCGGCTGCGAATTTCCATAAACTGAATGTACTGCGTTGTGTTCACACTCAGCTTATTTTCCGCATCTTGCAGTGCTCTTGAGTAGCCAAATTTTAATACTGAGGCCAGCTTTTCAAAAGGTTCATCTTCCAAATATTTTTTTTGTTTGCGTAATGAATCCGCCATATGGAGCAAAATTCCGCGCAGTAAATGATTGATTTCCAGGATGTCTTTTTCCAGTTGCTTTTCGAGGCTTGGCATAAAGAGATTGAGCAGGAAGCCGATTCCCGCGCCAATAAGCATCTGCATCATTTCGTTACCCAGCATCGTTATGGAGACGGATTTGGACGCCAGTAAATGAGAGACAAGCACAGAGCAAGGAACGATGCCATCGTTGAATTTCAAGCCCGTGGCGATGGGAATAAAGAGCAGCAAATACATACCGAAGGCGACTGCGGTAAAACCAATGGTCGAAAATACCAGTGTGCCGATTGACAAGGCCAATATAGTTGATCCAATCCTCATTATGGCCAAGTCCAGGGACTTCTTTTTAGTAGATTGTACGCTGAGGATGACAATAACACCGGCGTTGACCGCGTAAGTCAGACCGAGGCTCATGGCGATGAAAACAGCCAGAGCAGCACCAATTGCTGTTTTTAATGTGCGAAAACCCAAAAATTTATTGAGTGTTTTCATGCGTAGACACCTTCCAAAAATTCTTGGCTCAATGATAACATGCGCAAAATAATGTTTGCTCAAGAAAGGGCGCTGAAAAATAATTTTTAGAAACTAAGCTTGAAAGTCATGCTGCTTAAAATATTTTTGTATGTTCTTGAGCGTATACTTTGGTACACTATTTTATATGACGATTTTCTGAGGAGGAGACAATCATGATTCAGAACGTGATCAGCTTACTCAGTGAGCGCAGGGCCTGGTTTTTAAACCTCCTTGGACAGCACCTGGCTATTGCGGCCATTGCGATTGCGAGCGCATTGATTCTGGGATTGGCCATCGGGATATTTATCAGCGAACACCAAAAAGGCTCGAAATTCATCCTTAGTTTTGTGAATTTTTTATACACGATTCCCTCAATTTCTTTACTGGGTTTCCTGATTCCGCTCTCGGGCATAGGGAACACCACGGCGGTGATTGCTTTGACCATATACGCGCTTTTGCCCATGGTGAGAAACACACATACGGGCTTGACCAATGTGGATGAAAAAATCGTCGAAGCAGCCAGGGGCATGGGCAGTACACCAAATCAGATACTTTGGAAGGTTAAACTTCCCTTGGCTCTGCCGGTCATTGTCTCCGGCATTCGCAGCATGACCACGATGACCATCGCACTGGGTGGTATCGCTTCCTTTATCGGAGCCGGGGGTCTCGGTGTAGCTCTCTACCGCGGCATTACCACCAATAACCCTGCTATGACGATGGCAGGCAGCCTGCTGATCGCAGTTTTGGCAATCACACTCGATTTGATTCTGAGTCTTGTGGAAAAATCAACACAAGCCAAATACCGTAAACAGAAAAAACGCAACCTTGTTACTGCAGCAGTGGCCTCCGCGATTGTCGCGCTGCTCATACTCAGCAGTCTTCAATTTGCCTCCGCGAATATTATTATCAAAGTGGCGACCAAACCCATGACCGAGCAATATATCATAGGGAACATGCTGAAAATCATGATTGAACAAGACAGCAATCTTGAAGTTGAGCTCACCACCGGCGTGGGTGGCGGTACCTCGAATATTCATCCGGCGATGGTAAAAGGCGAATTTGATCTTTATCCCGAATACACCGGCACCGGCTGGAATATGGTGCTCAAGAACGGCGGTGTATACAACGAAACGCTTTTTGCGGAGCTGGAGAAAGGTTACGAGGATTTAGGACTTTTGTGGAAGGGCATGTATGGCTTTAATAATACTTTTGGAATAGCCGTTACGCAGGAAGTGGCAGATGAATACAATTTAAAGACTTTTTCGGATCTGGCCAAGGTCTCGGATCAGCTCAGCTTTGGGGCCTCTTATGATTTTTTTGAACGCGAAGACGGCTTCAACGCACTTAAACTTGTTTACGGGATGAATTTTGCCAGCACGAAGGACATGGACATTGGACTCACATACCAGGCAATTAAAGAACGGCAGCTGGATGCTATGATTGTCTTTACCACTGACGGTCAGCTGGCTTCGTCCGGTGTCGTGGTTTTGGAAGACGATAAGGGTTTGTATCCGTCCTATCTCTGTGGGAACGTGATCCGCTCGGAGACGCTGCTCAAACATCCTGAGCTGGTGGAGGTTTTGCTCAAGTTTGAAAATTTGATATCGGACGCTGATATGTCGGTGATGAACAACAAAGTTGAGTCCATGGGTATGCAGCCTGAAGCAGCCGCAGCGGAATTTCTTTCAGAAAAGGGTCTTTTGGCCAAAAGGTGAAACGCATGAGTACAGTAATACGATTTGAAAATATTACGAAAATCTACGACACGAATGCCGTTGTAAATAATTTCAATCTGGAAATTGAAAACGGTGAATTTGTGACCATCATCGGCCGCTCAGGTTGTGGCAAAACCACCATCCTGAAAATGGTGAACGGGCTGATCAGCCCCGACCATGGGGTGGTGTATGTTGAAGGAAGAGATATCCGCACGGAGGACCAAATCAAGCTGCGACGCAATATTGGTTACTCCATCCAGGGCGCGATTCTTTTTCCCCACCTGAACGTTGAACAAAACATTACCTATGTGCCGAACCTGCTCAATAAGAAAAATCCCGAGAAGACCAAGCGGGCCCTGGCCAAGTGGATGGACATCGTTGGTCTGGAGAGTGCCTTGCTCAGCCGCTACCCTGATGAGCTTTCCGGTGGCCAGCAGCAGCGCGTAGGTATAGCGAGATGCCTGGCGGCCTCACCCGCTATCCTCTTGATGGATGAACCTTTCGGGGCCGTTGATGAAATAACACGTGAGCAATTACAGGACGAACTACGCAGAATCCATCAGCAAACGCACATCACCGTGCTGTTCGTGACCCATGATATCGACGAAGATTTGAGTCTGGGGACCAAAGTACTGGTCATGGATAAGGGCGAAATCGAACAATTCGATACTCCGGACAATATTTTAAAGAATCCGAAAACTGAGTTTGTCAGGCAGCTGCTTAAGAAAAATATCCGCTACCAACAACTGCAAATCAGCTAAAATGGTTGAGTCGAAATATATCAGCATAAATGAGCCTACCCGTTGAGGCTCAAAAAAAGAGAGGTCGTTTATGAATTCAGACATCGGTGTCATCGGTATGGCCGTCATGGGCAGCAATTTAGCTTTAAATCTTGAATCAAGAGGTTTTGTGGTCTCTGTTTACAATCGCAGCACCGCGCTGACTGAGGCAGTAATCGCGGAAAATCCGGGTAAAAACCTGGTGTTCAATCGTGATTTGCCTGATTTTGTCCAATCGCTTAAAACGCCACGAAAAGTCATCCTGATGGTTAAAGCGGGTTCGGCGGTTGATGCCGTGATTGACCAACTTTTGCCGCTATTAGAAGCAAACGATATCGTCATTGATGGAGGAAACAGCTATTTCAAAGACTCCGAGAGGCGTTTTAGAGAGCTGGAAGAGAAAGGGCTCCGCTTCGTCGGCTTAGGTGTTTCCGGTGGCGAGACCGGTGCGCGTTTCGGCCCTGCTTTGATGCCCGGCTGCGCTTACGAGGCTTACGATGAACTGCGTCCTTATTTGGAGTCAATTGCAGCGAAAGCTGAGGACGGGACGCCATGTTCGGCCTGGCTCGGAATTGGTGGTGCAGGTCACTATGTCAAAATGGTTCACAACGGGATCGAATACGCGGACATGCAGCTCATCAGTGAAATATATCTGATTTTGAAGCGGGTGGGGGGGCTGGACAACGAAGCCCTGGCTGAACTGTTTTCTGCCTGGAACACTCAGCGCTTGTCAAGTTACCTTATTGAAATTACTGCGAAAATATTCGCGGAGAAAGACCCGGAAACGGGACTGCACTTGCTTGACTTGATATTTGATGTCGCTCATCAGAAGGGTACCGGGAAATGGACCAATTTGGAAGCTGTTGACCTCGGTGTTGACGCGTCAGTTTTGGCGGCGGGTTTGAACGCCAGGGTCATGAGCATGTTGAAAGATGAAAGAGTTGAAGCGGAAAGAATTTTCGATGCACCGCAAGCAAGCATCCGTGTTGATGAGAAGCTGGCTGAAAAAGCTGAAGCAGCCCTCCTGGCCGCTAAGATCATCGCATACGCACAAGGTTTCAGCCTATACCGCGCAGCCAATGACAAGTACGCCTGGAACCTTAAGTACGATGTTATAGCCGCCAATTTCAGAGCCGGCTGCATCATCCGTTCGACACTGCTGGAACCCATGATGCAAGCCTTCCGCGTCAACGCTGATTTAAAAAATTTGATGCTGGATCCATATTTCGCGGCGATATTGAATGAAAGCATACCTGCCTTGCGCAGCATGGTCATTTTAAGCGCGGACAGAGGTCTGCCCACTCCGGCATTGAATGCCGCTTTGGAATACTTTGACAGTTACCGCAACGCGCTTGGCAGTGCGAATCTCATCCAGGCCCAACGCGACTTTTTTGGAGCACATACTTTTGAACGTACAGACAAAGAAGGTCATTTTCACCATCAATGGGAATAAAAACAGATGCAAAGGAATCACCAATGAAGAAAGAAGCCAAGCAAGCAGCCAAATTGCTGCTGATCATTTTCGGGGGTACAGGTGATTTGGCCAATCGCAAGCTTTTGCCCGCCGCCTACAATTTATTCACGCAAAACAACACCACTGAGCCGCTTACGGTATTGAGCCTGGGCCGCCGTGCATGGACCGCGGAAGATTATTACAGCGAAATCAAACCCTGGGTCAAGGCGTTCGCGCGCCTGAGAATCGATGATGAAAAATTCGCCAGGTTCACAGAAACGGTCGATTACTTGCAAATGGACATTTCAGATACATCGGAATATCAAAAGCTTTTCGACTATTTGTCCGAGCACTACGCATCAGCTAAAAAAATGTTCTATTATGCGGTAGCTCCGACCATGTTTTCACCCATTTCCAAAGGACTGCAGCTCCATCAGTGGTCAGCTGAGGAGGATGTCAAAGTCATTATCGAAAAACCTTTCGGTGAAAATCTGGAACAGGCGAAAGCGCTGCATAAGGAAATTGCACAAGTCTTTCAGGAGGACCACATTTATCACATCGATCATTATCTTGGCAAAGAAATGATTCAAAACATCAGCACGCTTCGTTTCGAAAACATGATTTTTCGTTCATGCTGGAATCGCCAGTTCATTCACAGCGTGGAAATTTCAGCCCTTGAAACGGTAGGCGTGGAAACGCGCGGCCAATATTATGATCAGGTCGGGGCGACGCGTGACATGGTTCAAAACCACCTATTTCAGATTCTGTCCATCATTGCGATGGAAGAACCTGAAGCGGACAGCCCTTTCGCGGTAACGGTGGCACAGCAGAATCTACTGCAGGCCCTGCGCCCGCCTGAAGCGCAAGATCTGAGCCGGATTCTGGTGATGGCTCAGTACCGTGGATATACTGCTGAACCCAAAGTCGCCCCTGATTCTAACACCGACACTTACGCGGCGATGGTTGTACAAATCGACAACCCTCGTTGGGCGGGTGTACCTTTCTTAGTCCGGACAGGAAAAAGACTATCCCGCCGCGGCACGCAAGTCGTCATTCATTTCAAGCCAAGCTCCGGGCTCACGCTGGCCAATCAACTTGTTATTCAAATCCAGCCGGATGAAGGGGTCAAATTGAGTTTCAATATCAAAGAACCCGGCTTGACTACGAACGTTGAACAAGTCCATATGGACTTTTGCCAAAGTTGTCTTGTGCGGGCTCACGAGAACACTCCTGAAGCATACGAGCGCCTCATCAGAGCGGCCAGTGATGGACAGCGTTACCTTTTTTCGCAGTGGCCTCAAATTGAGTTCAGCTGGAAGTGGATCGACAGGCTCATGGAACTCTGGAATGAGGCGGGGCAGCCCTTGGCGCTTTATGAACCGGGCAGTGAAGGGCCGCTTGAAGCGGACAATTTGATTTCAGCCTATGGAGTAAAGTGGAATGTTGAAGACAGTAATTTTATAAAAACCTCATAAACATTAGATTAGTTCAAATCGAATCGAGTAGTTTTGTGCTATAATCACCTGATTATTAACGTAAGTTATCATTGAAAGGACCGGTTTTCTATCAAATGTCAATATTCGAACAAATGGAATCTGAAGTGAGATGCTATGCACGTAATTTTCCTACTGTATTTTCACGTGCCAAAGGTTCATACATGTATGATGAAGAAGGAAAAGCGTATTTGGATTTTTTCGCCGGAGCAGGGGCTCTGAGCTATGGACACAATAATGATTACATCAAGGCGCGTGTCATGGAATACATGCTGGAAGACAACATCACCCATTCACTGGACATGTCGACCACAGCCAAGGGCGCATTTCTGGAAAAGTTACGGGAAGAAATTCTTGATCCTCAAGGCCTTGATTATAAGGTGATGTTTTGTGGACCGACCGGAACAAATGCGGTCGAGTCAGCTTTGAAACTAGCCAGAAAAGTTAAAAATCGCAGTACGATTTTTAGTTTCATGGGTGCGTACCATGGCATGACCACCGGAGCGCTTGCCCTGACCAGCAACCGCAGTTCCAGAGACGCTGCGGGGATCACACTGGACAACGCGGTATTTCTGCCCCCATTCGATGGCTTTTCTGCAGACTTTAACAGTTTGGATTACATGGAATATGTACTCGACAACGACCATTCAGGAATCGAAAAACCTGCGGCAGTTATTGTGGAAACCATCCAGGCGGAAGGCGGCATTGTGATCGCCTCCAAGGAATGGCTGGTGCGCCTGCGTGAGATCTGCGACAAGCACGATATACTCCTGATTGTCGACGACATTCAAGTCGGCTGTGGACGTGTTGGAACGTTTTTCTCGTTCCAGGATGCCGGTATTGTCCCGGACATGGTGACGGTTTCCAAGTCAATCAGTGGTTATGGAATGCCCATGTCTTTGCTGCTCATGAAACGCGAGCTGGATATCTGGAAGGCAGGTGAGCACACCAGTACTTTCAGAGGCTATCAACCGGCCATTATTGGTGCAACTGCAGCGCTCGATTATCTGAAAGAAAGCAAGCTTCTGGATTCAATCCCGGAAAAAGAAAAAGCCATTAACGATTATTTCGATGCCCATATCAAAGAGATTGAGCCTTCGCTCCAAATACGCGGTAAAGGCCTCATTCATGGTATAGATTTTGATCATTGCGGTGGAGGCGAGGTCTGCGGACAAGTCTCCAAACAATGCTTTACGCGCGGCTTGATCATCGAACGTTGCGGCAAGGAAGACTGTGTCCTGAAAATTTTACCCCCTTTGACAAGTACGGTCGAAGAACTCGAGAAAGGGATGAGCATCATCAAAGACGCGATCCAGGCGGTACTCGGTTAAGTCCTTATTATCATATAACATACTTTTTGAGCGGCTTCGGCCGCTTTTTTTTTACGAATTTTTGCAAAAGTTTGCGACAATTCGCGAACTCAAAGTCCGCCATAAATTTCCTGTGTAAGGCATTTTTGTGATGTTAAGGAAACTTTGACGATTCAGCAGCTTAAAGCAATATTTTTGCCTGCCGAATTTGAAAAGACATCATAACAATGAATAAGCGCAGGAGAAGTAAAAATGGAAAAGATCATGCATTTAAGTTTAACCCTTGTTGTAACAAATTTACTGCTTTTATCAACGGCTGCTTCATGTTCAGAAGCAAGAGCAGTGGAAACGAGTACTCAGACAACTCGGCTTGTGTCCATTGAAGCGAGCAGTGCAGTGACAGAGCCGCTGTCGAAACAAGCGCCCGAAGTAATCAGAAACACAGACGATATTCCCAGCACTTCATCAAAACACAATATTCACATTGATAGCCCTGCATCGATTGCGCTGACCCCCGAGCATATCGAGTCAAGCAGATCCTCATCACAAAGGACAGAAACAAGGGGATCAATGACAAACAAGATTTCTCACGAAGCCCGGGCCGCTCAAACCTCACCCACCACGCGCAGTACAACGGCTTCTGCGCCTCCATCGACATATTCTCTTGCCCACACATCTGAAACAATTCCAACAAGCTTACCTGCGGCATCCCTTGCCCCTGAAACGATTTTTTCAACAAAGACAGAAGCAAGTTCACTTACTTCATCGACAAACAACACATCGCTGGCTGTAACTGCTCCCACGACCGAATCCACCTCTACCTCAGTCACAGCTGCCACAACCGAAGTAAGCAGCCCGAGCTTTCCTTTGCCCATTTCTGAGACGATTAAAGAAACAAACGAAACAAGCGTGAACCTGTTCAACGAGAACTATCCGGCCAAGATGGCCATCAGCCTGATCGAAGCAGATATGCATGGCTGGCTGCAGCTGGATAAGTATTCGTCCGCAGAAACACTTGATGTTTACAGGAGCTTTTTCAGTATCGAAGAAATTACGGACTATGTGAATAGTGACCTAGAAAAAATGATCGACCTAGGCTGGAGGAATTATGGCTTCGAAGGAGATCTGAGCAATGACGGATTGAGTCGCTGCTTTGTTATGTGGTGGAGCAGATAGATTGAAGAGTACTGAGGAATGAAAATATGACCCTACAGTGTATACAGATGAGGAGAAAAAAATTGAAACATACAAATAACAGCGGCAAAGGAAAACTTATCAGTCTTGTCCTGGTGCTGCTAATTATTCTAATTGGAACGAAAAGTCTGGTTTTTTCGTTGAGTGACAATCCGGATTGGAACTCCAGAGCCATTAGCATCGCTTATCTCGGCAACGGACATACTGAACCTTACAATATGCGTCAGTGGATCCTGAGTGACACAGCAGGTGGCCCCGGTGAAATTGCATTTTGCGTGGAGATTCACCAGGGCATGTACGGCGATTTCAACCATTACAAGGGAACATTAGTCAGCTCAATCATGAACAACTACGGAGACAGCAGGACTCTTGCCCAAAGCAAAGCAAATGCTGCTGCTCGGGCAATCCGCCAAGGCTGGGTCACGCAGCCCAAAACGGACCTGAACTATGCGATAACGCAAGTGGCCGTCTGGGATATCATTTCACCTGAAAATGACGTAACAGCCATTGGCGTCAACGAGGCGGATATAGCAGCGCTTGTGAACTATGCCAAGGATTTGAAGCACACAACACCCAGCTTCGATGGTCAAACTATCAGTCTTAGTGTAGGTGAAACAAAAATTTTGAGCGACAGCAATCATGTCATCACTGCTTTGATGCTCAATAATGATTATCAGATGGGTGTTGAAAAAAGAGTTTTGGACCAAGCATTTGCATTGACGCTGCTGGAAAATGATCAAGTGAAAATCAGATTGCTCAATCCTGTGGCGACCTCGACACTGAGCATGATTTCCCCGGGCACTGATCCGCTTTCAATCGTGTCATATAACTCAGTTGAATCTCAAGACACGGTATTGGGAACGCTTACAGTACAAGACCCTTCCTCGTTACGTTTGAATATTGAATTGGCAGCAGGCGAAATTGCCTTCACGAAAACCAACCCGACGGGCGTTCCGTTCACCGACGCACGCTTTGAGTTGCGTGATGCGAGCGGGGCAGCGGTGAAATTTTCCCAAGAGTCCGCCGGCGTGTACAGCAAAAACTCAAGCGGTACGCTCAGCAGCCTGGCACTCGATGCGAACGGTAAGCTCAGCCTGAAGGCCATTGAACCCGGCGCTTACAGCATCTTAGAAACCGCACGGCCTGCAGGTACGAATCAGCCCGCACCCGTCAGCGTCATAGTAGTGTCCGGCCAAACGGCCACCGCCTCGCTGACCAATACCCTGGTTCAGGGACGTATCCAGGTTACGAAAAAAGACCGCAGTACCAACGCGAACCTGGCAGGCGCAGTCTTCACCGTGACCAGTAAAGCAAGAGGTGCAGTGGTCGCAACGCTCACCACAGCGGCGGACGGCACCGCGACAACGGGTCTTCTGGATTACGGCATTTATACGGTCAAAGAGACCCAGGCCCCTGTGGGCTACGTTCTAGACCCCGCTAATGCAACAGAGCTATTTCTCGCGGAAAACCTCCAAACCTACAGCTATACCGCGACAAACAAAATCATTGAAGGCGACATCGCCCTCAGCAAAACCGATACCAAGACAGGCCAAGCACTTGAGGGTGTTGTCTATGAAGTGAGCAACGCGGCTGGAGTCGTGGTGTCCACGCTCACGACTGATGCGCTGGGTCAAGCCAGGACCGCGCTTTTGCCCTACGGCATCTACAACGTCAAAGAAGTGAAGGGTGCCGCCTCTTACATCCTCAATGGCGCCGGTGAAACTGCGAACATTGATGTGGAAGGGGAGACGGAAACAAGGAACTACACGAATACCCAGCAACTGTTCGGACTAAAATTCCAGAAGCAGGATCTGGTGAACGGCAGCACCGCGGTGGGTGAAGCGTCTCTTGTGGGCGCAGAGTTCACCGTCACCGTGGAAGCCCTCGTTCGCACGGGCGTCACGGGTCAAAAACAGCCCGGAGAAACCGTCGGAGTATACACCACAGACGCAAACGGACAATTCGCAATCGACGATTTACCGCTCGGCATCTATAAGATTCAA
>CAYNZF010000027.1:0-23696 GCA_964401615.1 uncultured Oscillospiraceae bacterium | reverse complement strand
GAAGCAGCATCTGTAAGGGGGTATTGGGACAAGCTTTTTTGATTTTTTTGAGACGTTCCCACGGATCTTCGTCCAAAAAACGCACACAGGCATCAAAGGTCGCACCTCCCCAGCATTCGAGCGCATGGTAGCCTATCTTATCCAAAAGGGGCAAACCGGCTTCCATTTCTTTGAAACTCATGCGGGTGGCAGCCAGAGACTGGTGAGCGTCGCGCAGAATCGTCTCGGTGATTTTTATCTTAGCCATGGTTTACTCCTGTATGCTGAAGAGCAGATCGCCGGCGTTGACCGATTTACCATTGCCGGCCACGACTTGCACCACCGTTCCTGCTCCGGGAAAGATGATCTCATTTTCCATTTTCATGGCTTCAAGAATGCAGAGCACCGTATTGGCTTCGATTTTCTGACCCATCTCCACTTTTACCTTGAGTACTGTACCTGGCATCGGCGCTCTGACCGCGGTCGCACCCGCCGCCGCTTCCGCGCTCACTTTAGCTGTATCGACGACCGGGGCTGCAGCAGCGGCGGCCTCAGGCTTGACCGGGGTGACTGCCGCAGGGCTTGGCGTCGCGTCCGGGCCGGCGGCCGACACTTCTTCCACTTCCACTTGATAGTTTTTCCCGTTGACTTTGATATTGTAGTACTTCATGTTTTCCTCCGGTATCTGGCTGTTATGACTTGACGTCGCTGTGTCACAGAGCCGCGTTGAGTGATTGCAGAGCCTTGTATAAATAGGGTCGGGTCGCCTCAGGCGTGATGATTTCATCAATGATTCCTGCGGTGGCCGCATCATTCAAGGAGTTGTAGCGTTCCGCGTATTGCTCAAGCAAAGCGGCCCTTTCCGTTACCGGATCGGCCGCTGCTTCCAGGTCTTTCGCTCCGAACAGGCTCAAAGCCTGATCAGCGGTAATCAAACCAAGTTCCGCCGTCGGCCAGGCAAAGGCACGATCACAGCCAAGGAATTTACTGTTGAAGGCCAGCAAATGGCTGCCAAAAGCTTTTCCGACATAAACATTAAGTCGCACATTGTCATAATTTAAAAAGGCCTGACACAGATCCGCTGCGCTGATGGCGATCCCATCACGCGCTGCTGCTGAACCTCGCCTGAAGCCTTCACTGTTTGTGAAACTGATGAGGGGCAGGTTGAAACTCTCCGCCAGTTTCAGGAAGTTTTCCAGCTTGGAACCGACGGCCAGACCGAGGGACGCTTCTGTTTCGGCTACGACTGCGACCGCGGTTCCGCCAAGACGCGCCAGACCGCAAAACAGCTCAGAGGCGTACTCCGCGAACGCAGGCCAAAGCGTGCCGTGGTCAAACACCGCTTCCAGCACCTGCCTCATGTCTATACCCTCATCCAGTCCGGCTGCGGCCTCGTTGAGTTCAGGACTGAGTCGGTTGGGGTCATCAATCCAGCGGTCTTCTTTCGTGCGGTAGGATAATAAGCGCGCCAGTAATTGGACCAGCTCTGCCTCGTCTTTCACGGTAAAGCCCGCCGTACCGGCGATACGCGCCAAAACGGCAGCCCCGCCCAGGTCTTCCGGCCGCTCCGTTGACTCTTCTTCAGCCAGGGTAACCCCGGGACCATGCAGAAATACGCCGCCCCGCTCTTCACAGACAATGACCGCATCGGCCAGGCCCATGACTAAACTCAAGGCGCCCACTACCGGACCTTTGACAATTACGATCACAGGAACAATTCCTTGAGCGGCTTGCAAGGCCTGCATCATTTGACCCGTCGCATCCAGGGCAGCCAGACCCTCTTCGACCCGCACGCCGCCGGAATCAAGCACGATGATCAATGGGGTATAAGAAGTGATGGCCTGCTCGCAAATTTTGACGAATTTTTTGGCATGAACCATACCCACTGAACCCTTATATACTTCGCCATCTTGCGCGGCGATATAGACCGGACTTCCGGCCACGGTCCCAAAACCGCTGACCAGGCCGTCACCGGGGATGGGACGGCGCTCAAACGCAGGGCTGCCGGTGCTGCTGAGAAAACTATCCTGTTCAACAAAGCTCGCCTGGTCCAACAAAGCGCGCACAAAGGCCAAACCGCTGGATTGGCGCAGCGCAGCGGGTTTGTATGTTTCCATTTTTTGGCGAGAGCTCATAAATATCCTCTTTTCCACTCCCACGACCAGCCGCAGGAGCTTCTGTTGTGCCTATAAAAGCTGTCTTGTAATTATAGGATAAGAAAACAGAATAAGGAAATAAACTTTCCGCCTGGATCGCAGCTGGTATTGAGAGGACGAGCTGATGTTTTGGCGATTTCACGGCAAAAAAGGGAGGATTTGCTGAAATTTCAGAATTTTCAGTGATACCCTTCAATCAGGGCTCGTCATCGGCGAGCTCCGCGACGTGGTCACCACTTTTCTGTGCCTGTTCAAGTTTATGTTCAAGGGCTTGCAAGGAAGAATACATCAGCATATCCATGGGGGGGAGCTGCTTGGCATCGCTGAGATTCATGTCAAGTAAAAATTGTTGAGTGGTTTCGAAGAGGCCGGGGCGGCCGGGCGCATCGAGGGTACCCACATTCGCGATCAGGCCCCTTTCCTCGAGCCGGGTCATCAGGCTGTCTGAATTGACTCCTCGGACAGCCTCGACCTGCGCACGGGTGACCGGTTGATTGTAGGCGACGACGGCCAGGACTTCATACGCGGCTTGAGTCAAAGCGGCGACGGTGCGCGGTTTGAAAAGCCCGGCCAGTACTTCACGCAATTCTGCTTTGGTGGAGAGAACATAGGCGCCTTTTACTTCACGCAGCCACAGGCCTCTGCCCGCCTGAGCGAGATAGTCTTCCTCCATGCGCTTTAACACAGGGAGAATCTCTTCAACAGGATAAGCGGTACATTCAGCCATGATTTCCGGGTTCAGCGGGTCTCCGGCCGCGAACAGCAAGGCTTCCAGGGCAGCCGGCAGTTGTTCCGGAGCGATTCTCCTGCTGCGGAGCTCTTCTTCGATATTGATACTTGCAATGCCATTGTCCATCGATTTGTTCACATCCGTTCATGTCAGTTCTGGTAGGCTTGCTCTGCTTTGCTGAGTTCGGACTTCTCCAGCCACGAGCTGAATTCTGCCTCATCTTCCCCGCTCACGGCCTCATCCTCCAGCAAAAAGACCTCCAGAGGGGCGAAAGCCGCGCTTTGTTTGACATCGATTCGTTTTCCGCGTAAAAGCTCGAGCAAGGCCAGGAAAGCGGTGACGCGTTCCGTTTTGCCCGCGTGCTCAGGAAAAAGTTCATGGAAGAAAAAATGGCCGCGTTGACGGACCCGCTGCCAGATCATCCTCAATTTGTCAATCAAATTGACTTTTTCACGCCGCAAAATATGCGTCAGCTTCTCGCTCAGATCATTGTAACGCAAGGTGTTGCGTTCGTTTAACTGCGCAGCGGCTCTTAAAAATTTGTCCGCGTTGAGCGTTAGATCACTGTTCTCGCTGATCGGAAGCTCCAGTTCCAGTCGGGAGGCACTTTCAGGAAGTCTGAAATAACAGTCACCATAGTAGGCCTGGCGCTTCTTCAATTCTTCGGCCAGGAGCTTGCAGCGCCGGTATTCGAGCAGTCTCAGGACAAGTTCTTCGCGTGGATCGGCGGCGTTTTCTCCGCTCTCATTCGCTTTGGGCAAAAGCATACGCGACTTGATCTGCAGCAAGGTCGCGGCCATGACCAGGAAGTCCGAGGCCAGGTCCATGTCAGGAATGACCATGGCTTCAAGGAAGCGCATGTACTGTTCAGTCACCCGGGCGATGGGGATGTCGTAAATGTCGATTTTCTGACGATCGATCAGGGCAAAAAGCAGATCCAGAGGTCCACTGTAGGCATCCAGCGTCAAGGGGGGCAGTTCGACCCGCCCGGAGGTGTGGCTCTGATAAGGGGCTTCCGATTTTTCCATTTCAATTTCGGCTTTTCATTACAAGACGCTGACCAGCCAGTTGTAAAGGGCGTTTAAGGGAAAGTCGATGATGCTGATGATGGGATTGGCGACAAAACCGATCACTGTCCCGATCAGGCGCGGACTCATCACGAAAACAAGCAGAAATCCGATACCGATGTAGCGTTCGTTACGCATCAGCCAGTTGTAGGCCTGTGCCGGAAGCACGCCGGCCAGAATTTTCGATCCGTCCAGCGGCGGAACAGGTAAAAGATTGAAAACCGCGAGCATGATATTGGTCACGAAAAAGAGGTAAAACAGCACGTTGGCGTTTTCAGCCAGCGTGGCCGCGAAACCGCTGCTGCCGTTTCTAAAGAGCAGCAGCTGCAGGAAGGCGGTCACATAATAGAAAAACGCGCCTGCTACTGACAAGGCCAGATTGCTCAGCGGGCCGGCGGCCGATACCAGGCTGAAGCCTTTTTTCATGCTGATATCGCGGCGAAAACGGCTGGGATTGACCGGTACAGGCTTGGCCCAGCCCACAGGTGCCCCCATGACAATAAACAGGGTTCCGAGCGGGTCGAGATGCGCGGCCGGGTTGAGGGTCAGGCGACCGGCCAGGCTGGCGGTGTCATCGCCCAGTTTGTACGCTGTCCGAGCGTGCCAGTATTCATGCAGGCTCAGAGACATCAACAGGACGATAATACGCATAATATAGATTGATAAGTCGGCGCGCCCCGCAATTACATCAAACAATTAAGTTCCTCTTTCGCGGCTCAAGGCCGTTTCCGGTCTTGAGCCTTCAATTTTCTTTTTGATCAGTGAAACCGTCTCAGGGCCAGGGTGCAGTCATGGCCGTTGATGTTCCATTCCTTTATGGTTTCAGCCTGAGCGATGGCTTCATCGTCTAATTGTAGCAGTTCTGCAGCCAAAACTTCAGCTTTTATTTCCTCTGCCTGACTTGTGAAGACGGCCTCCAGCTCCTCATCTGCTTTATAGGCGACCACGATGCGGTCAACCACATTGAAGTCCGTTTCTTTACGCATGGTTTGAATTTTGGAAACCAGCTCGCGCATCAGACCCTCTTTTATCAGTTCCGCGGTCAGCTTCAGATCGAGCGCGACCGTCACACCGTGATCGCTCGCGCTGGCCAGGCCTTCAGCCTGTCTGCGCTCAATGAGCAAATCTTCTTCCGTGAGCGCGTGCTTTTCTCCGTCCAGCTCAACGACCACTTGTCCACTCGTTTTTAGTTCATGCATCGCCGCGCGGCCGTCCAGCTGCTTCAACACTTCGCTCAAAGAGGGGAGATTTTTACCAAATCTGCGGCCGAGTGTCTTCAACTGCGGCTTGAAGCCGTAGTCTTCCAACTCGCTCGCGTCCGTGATGAAGTGACAGGCTTTGACATTCAACTCGTCCAGGGCCAGAGCGGTGAATTCTTCATTCATGCTTAGGCCCGAAACAAACATTTCCGCCAATGGCTGGCGGTTTTTGACCGCTGAGGTATTGCGCGCGGCCCGTCCCAGCACGACCACCTTGAGCAGGTCCTCCATGTTCGCTTCCAGGGCCTTGTCGATGAGTGCGGTATCCGCAGCGGGATAGGCGCAAAGGTGAATGCTTTCTTTGGCTTCAGGATCGATCGAACGGACCAGATTCTGGTAAATGCTTTCCGTCACGAACGGAACAAAAGGGGCTGCCAGGCGAATGATGGTTTCAAGAACCGTGTACAGAGTCAGATAGGCATTGATTTTGTCCTGGGTCATATCCCCTGCCCAATAGCGTTCGCGATTGCGGCGCACGTACCAGTTGGAAAGTTCATCGACGAAATCCGTCAGGGCACGCCCGCCGGTCGTGATGTCGTACTGGTCGAGGCTGCGATCAACTTTTAAAACGAGTGATTGCAGACGCGAAAGGATCCAGCGGTCCATGACCGTCATTGTGGCTTCATCGAACTGATGCTCGCGCGGGTTAAAGCCGTCGATCTCTGCGTACATGATATAGAAAGCATAAGTATTCCAGAGCGTACCCATGAACTTGCGCTGTCCCTCGGCGACCGCGTCATCGGAATAACGACTGGGCAGCCAGGGATTGGAATTGGTGTAGAAATACCAGCGAATGGCGTCCGCGCCTTTGCTGTTCAGGATGTTCCACGGATCGACCACGTTACCCTTGTGTTTGGACATTTTCTGACCGTTTTTGTCCTGCACCAGACCCATGACTTCGCAGTTTCTGTAAGGGCTTTGCTCAAAAATGCCGGTCCCGATGGCCATCAGCGAATAGAACCAGCCGCGAGTCTGATCCAGGGCTTCCGAGATGAAATCGGCCGGGAAACGGGTCTCAAAAAGCTCTTTATTTTCAAATGGATAGTGCCATTGGGCAAAAGGCATGGCCCCTGAGTCAAACCAGCAGTCAATGACTTCGGAAACACGGTCCATAAGGCTGCCGCAGTCCGGGCAGGTCACGTGGACCTGATCGATGTATGGGCGGTGCAATTCGATATCCTCAGGGCAATCCGGCGACATTTCTTTCAATTCGTCGATCGAGCCGATCATATGGCGTTTACCGCAATCAGGACAGACCCAGACCGGCAGCGGCGTACCCCAATAGCGCTCGCGCGAGAGGCCCCAATCGACCACATTTTCAAGGAAGTTGCCAAAGCGGCCGGAACCGATGCTTTCCGGAATCCAGTTGACGGTGTTGTTGTTGGCGACCAGTTGGTCTCTGACCTTGGTCATTTCGATAAACCAGGAGTGTCTGGCGTAATAAATGAGCGGTGTGTCACAGCGCCAGCAGAAAGGGTAGCTGTGCTCGTATTTTTGGGTCCGCAGCAAAAGCCCGGCCGCAGCCAGCTTTTTTATGATCAGGGGGTCGGCGTCTTTTACAAAGAGGCCCGCCAGTTCCTGCGCGTCTTCAGGCAGAGTACCGTCTTCTTTGACCAGCTGCACCAGCGGTAAATCGTAGCGTCTGCCGATGCGGGCGTCATCTTCACCGAAAGCCGGGGCAATGTGGACGATGCCGGTACCGTCAGACATCGTGACATAATCGTCGGAAGTAACGTAGAAG
Source organism: uncultured Oscillospiraceae bacterium (assembly GCA_964401615.1). Classification (GTDB taxonomy): domain Bacteria; phylum Bacillota; class Clostridia; order Saccharofermentanales; family Fastidiosipilaceae; genus JAXGQD01. The sequence continues at coordinate 16,764 of CAYNZF010000027.1, read as the reverse complement.
GCCTTCTTTTTACTAAGCTCAACGGTCTCGTTGGCAAAAGGCAGCAAAGGCTCATATTCCAGCCCTTCCAGATTAATGCCCTTGATACGTTCGATGATTTTGTAGTTTTCCCCAAAGAGCGCGGGAACCAGAACACCGGCCATATAGTAGCGTACGGTTTTTGTCGGCTTGGCGGCCTCCGTACCGTGCGATTCATCATGGGCGTGGGCGTGCTCCGCATGGGTATGCGCACAGTCACAACGGTCAGTGTGGCTGTGTTCTTGATCCAATGCTTCCTTAACTTCAATCAGCACGTATTCTTCGTCAGGATTGACACAGAGCGCGACGTTGGAGGGCAGGGTCCAGGGTGTCGTGGTCCAGGCCGCAAGGTAGGTATCCTGGGCGGCTTTGACTTTGAATCTCACAAATATGGAGGTGTCCGTCACGTCTTTGTAACCTTGCGCGACTTCATGGCTGGAGAGCGAGGTGCCGCAGCGCGGGCAGTAGGGGACGATTTTATAGCCTTTATAAAGCAGACCCTGGTCCCAGAAGCGTTTAAGTGCCCACCATTCCGATTCGATGTAATTGTTTTCGTAGGTGACATAGGGGTCTTCCATGTCTGCCCAGTAAGCGACACGCGCGGAGATCTGTTCCCATTCATCTTTGTAGGTCCAGACGGATTCTTTGCATTTTTTGATAAAGGGCTCTATACCGTAGGCTTCAATCTCGGGCTTGCCGTTGATGCCCAAAGCCTTCTCCACTTCCAGTTCAACGGGCAGGCCATGTGTGTCCCAACCGGCTTTAAAAACCACGTTGTAACCTTTCATCACCCGGTGGCGGGGATAAATGTCCTTGATGGCGCGCGTCAGGATATGGCCGATGTGCGGCTTGCCATTCGCCGTGGGCGGCCCATCATAAATGGTGAAATTTTCCTTGCCTTCGCTCCGGCTTTGGGCGACTTGCTTTTTATAGATATCCTCTTCTTTCCAGAAGTTCAGGATTTCTTCCTCACGAGCCACAAAACCCATGTCAGAATTGACTTTCTTATACATTTTTATATCTCCCCATTCATCGCTCACGCGTTTTTTCAAAAAAAAAGCACCCCTTTGACGGGACGCTCACAGAGCGCGGTGCCACCCGAATTCGGAAGCCGTCTGGATCGAGCTTCCCTCTTACTGTTTTAACGATGCAGCCCCTGCGGGATTACCGGCAAAACCTGAGCCGAAATTCAGGCACCGGGCCTGAGTAAGGGCTTTCAGTCTCACAGCTCACGGGTGATCTGCCGTTTTATCCTGCCCGTGCGCTCTCAGCTTTCGCGCACTCTCTGTCTGCTCCGAATAAAGGGCCGTCCCGGTCTTCGCTTTTAAATTTAGAACAAATTATAATAGGGGCAGCCGCTGACGTCAATTTTTCGCTGCTCCGCTTGCAATGTTCCCACTTATATCTTCAAAGTGACAGCTGACCTGTAATGAAGGGCACGACATCTTCGAGGCTGATGTCGAGCACATGGGCGATTTCGCGGTGTACGATTTTTTCAGCTTCCTTCATGACGCGCTCATCCACAGCGTAAAACTTTTTACCCTCACGCAGTTTGGTTTCGCGGTTGTAATAAAGTGTTTTCAGCAACTTAACAAGTTGTTTGTGATCGCCGTTTCTGAGCAGATCATTAAAACGCAGCTTGCGCTCCTGATCATTTTCGATCCATTCCGTCTCGGTGTCGGGCATCAAGGCAATCAGCTCATAGACCTCTTCCTTGGTCAACAAATCACGCAATTTAACCAAATCACTGTCGACCGGACAATAAATGGTGGAGCGCTCATCATAGACCGGTTTCAGCACATAATAGAGCTGTTCCGTATCACTGAACTTTTCTTCACGGATGTCGATAATCTTGCAGATATCACAATTACCGTACATGACGGTGTCATCAATTTTATATTCCATTTCATCCTCCGTTTTAGCGCACCCTAATTATCGCATATTTTTGCCAAAAATGTAAGGACAACGCTGGAAAAAGCCCACGTTATAGGCTTTTTCGATGATTCCAGCCGCCGCGGTCCCTTGCTTAGTGACCGAGACTCCTGTAATCCCGAGTGCTGAAATTGAGGTCTAAAGGGCCGTCATAGCCTGCCAGGCGACCTTCCTCTGTAAACTGCAAAACATCGTAAGGAATGTCCCGAGACGGCTGCTGATCCCATGACGCCAGCCAGAGTTCGTAATCCGTTAAGCGATCCAGCTCGAGCCGATCTCTAAACCAGTAAGCGTTCGCGTAGATGCCTGCTTCATAACCTGCGGCTTCGATGGTCCGGCAAAAAGCCAGCGCTGCTTCGGTGAGCTGCTCAGGGCCGACTTTGATCTGATAGTATTCATCTTCAGTGTCCCAGAAAATCGGATACTCAATGTTTTTCCCATCAATCATGCGTAAAACTTCCAGGGCCTCTGCCCGGCCCTTTTCTGCAGTGTCCGCACAGGAATACCAATAGACGCCCAGCGGGATCTTCCTGGCCGTGAAATTTTGATAGTGTGCTTCGAAGGCGTTGTCAGGCTTGAGCGCGATGCCGCTGTCGTGACCGGTGTAACCTGCCCTTAAAATGGCGAAATCCAGCCGCAAGGCGAGCAGGTCGTAAGCGATCTCGGTCGGTTCCTGCCATGAGCTGAAATCCGCGCCAAATAAGCGGTTTGCTGTTTTGGGCGGGGTGGGCATTGCCTCATCCCCTTCCGGCCTGGTCAGTAAGCTTGCCAGAATGAGCAAGAGAACTAAGATCAGACCAATCAAAAACAAAAATATTCGGTTTTCCGGTTTGAGCAGCCACATCCAGCCGCGTCTGAGCGAAGCGATAATTCTCTTTAAATTCACAGTGATCCTATCGTGCGCGGCTTCGAAGCCGACTTTGTTTTGCCCACATTGTAACATTGAGCTGGGAAAAAATCAGGCAGACGAGGAGGCAGGCAATTTGTCACAATAGCGTCTTTGTCGAAATGAACCGGGGGCTCTGCGTGATGATGGCTATTTCTTATTGAACTTCAGGCTTTCAAAACTCAATGAGCTTTCGCAGCCATACGCTTGAGCGGATTTACACCTTTTGGGTGCAGCAGGGAGGTCTGAATAAATTTTACTGCAAAGCGTGGGCTTTTCAATGAAAAAACATATGCTCGATCGGTTTAGGTCAAATCGAATAAAGTCAGGCTGTTTTGGAAGGCGTGTTCAGCGGCTTCTTCCAGGGAAAGTCCCCGGAGCTCAGCCACTTTTTTACACACTTCCACCACATGCGCCGGTTCATTGAGTCGACCTCGGAATGGCTGTGGACTTAAATAAGGGCTGTCTGTTTCAATAAGTAAACGTTCCAAAGGCATCTTGAGGATCACTTCATGCGCGTGTTTGGCGTTTTTGTATGTGATGGGGCCGTCAAAACCCAGATAGAAGCCCAATTTCAGAAGGTCTTTGGCAAAGTCCCAACTACCTCCGTAACAATGAACCACACCCGCTGCGGGAGCCAAAAGGCCGTCTTGATGAGCCGTCTGAAGTATTTCCAGAAAATCTCCGTGGGCTTCGCGATCATGCAGAATAACAGGTTTGGATGCGGCATGAGCCAGTTCCAGCTGGGCGCGAAACACCTGCTTCTGTACATCCCGCGGTGAAAAATCATAATGATAATCGAGTCCGATTTCGCCCAGAGCCACCACCTGCGCGTGTGCCAGGAGCTGCTCCAGGGCGGCGGACGTGTCTTCGGTAAAGCGGCTCGCCTCGTGCGGATGCACACCCACTGCCGCGCTCAACTGCTTTGGGTAAGCCTCAACGATTTTGATAATTTCATAACTGTCCGCTAAATCCGAAGCGGGTAGAATCACGCGTTCTACTCCTGCAGCCCGCGCCCTTTCCAGGACTTCGGGTAAGTCATTGTTCAGTTTTTCGTCACTAAGATGCGCGTGGGTGTCAAAAAGCCGCATCAGCCGACCTCAGCGCCTGCCGCCACCGTACCGTCAACGGTAAGCACATGATATTTACCCTCACTGTCAGTCGCGCAGAGCAGCATGCCATGGGACTGCTTGCCTTTGATTTTCCGCGGCTTGAGATTTTCGACTAAAATGACCGTTTTTCCGATGAGCTCCGCGGGCGTGTAGGAACTCGCGATTCCTGAAACCACTTGTCTCAGTTCGGGCTGACCCACATCGAGCTGCGAGCACAGCAGACGGTCCGCACCCTCGACTTTTTCACAGGCCACGATCACGCCCGTAATCATTTTTACTTTTTCGAAATCCGCGAAGTCAAGTGCAGTGACAACTCCCGGTACGGTGGTTTCAGCGGACTTAGGGGTCTCTTTTACTTCTGGTGCAGTTGCGGTCGCAGTGGCTGCCCCCGGCAAAAGCGCGTTCATCGCCTCGATCTCTTTGTCCAGGTCCAGGCGCGGGAAGGCGGGTACGGCTGCCTCGAGCGCGGCTTCAGGCTTCCATAGGCCCCAGGTTCTGGACCGGTCCCAGGCGGAGTTTTCTTCTGTGTGGCTCATCTTCAAAGCGCTCAAGATGGCGGGGGTGGTTTCAGGCATGAAGGGTTGAATCAAAATCGCGACGATTCTTAAAACCTCCGCGAGGTTCGCCAGAACCGTGGCCAGGCGTGCCTGCCTGGCGGGATCTTTGGCCAGGATCCAGGGGGTGGTCAGATCGATGTACTTGTTAGCGGTGCCGATCAACTTCCAGATTTCCGACAAGGCCAAACTGAATTGCAGTTTGTCCAGCAAGTCTTCAACCTGGGCCGGTAAAGCCTGCGCTTCGCTGAGCAGTGCTGCATCTTCCGGGCCCGCTTCACGATCCGCAGGTAAAGTGCCGTCGAAATACTTCTTGATCATCGCAGTCGAGCGGCTGAGCAGATTGCCTAAGTCATTCGCCAGGTCCGAATTGATGCGGTTGACCAGGGCCTCGTTCGAAAACGCGCCGTCCGCCCCGAAGGGTACTTCACGCAGCAGAAAATAGCGGATCGCGTCCACACCATAACGCTCGCAGAGAATGACCGGATCGACCACATTGCCCATGGATTTGGACATTTTGCCGCCCTTAAACAGCAGCCAGCCATGACCGTAGACCTGCTTCGGCATGGGCAGGTCAAGGCCCATCAGCAGCGCGGGCCAAATCAAAGTGTGAAAACGCACGATTTCTTTTCCGACCAGCTGCACATCGGCGGGCCAAAAGCGCTCAAAATCGCCTGCTGTGTCAGGGTAACCCATCCCGGTGATGTAGTTGACCAGGGCATCGACCCAGACGTAAATGACGTGCTTGTCGTTGAAAGGCACTTTGACGCCCCAATCGAAGGAGGTGCGCGAAACGGCCAGATCAGCGAGTCCCGGTTTCAGGAAATTGTTAATCATTTCATGTGCGCGCGAAGGGGGCTGCACAAAATCCGGATTGTCTTGCAGGAGTTTGAGTAAGCGATCCTGATATTTGGACATTTTGAAAAAGTAAGATTCTTCCTTGGTCAAAACGACTTCCCGGCCGCAATCGGGACATTGGCCTTCTTTAAGCTGGGTTTCTGTCCAGAAAGCCTCACATTGCGTGCAGTACCAGCCTTCGTATTCGGAAAGGTAAATGTCGCCTTTATCGTAAAGCTTCTGAAAAATCGCCTGTACGGCTGCTTCGTGATAGTCATCCGTGGTGCGGATGAAGCGGTCGTAAGAGATGTTCAGCAGGCTCCACAAATCAATGATGCCCTCCACGATCTTATCAACAAAGGCTTTGGGACTCACCCCCGCCGCTGCAGCACGTTCCTGGATTTTTTGGCCGTGTTCGTCTGTACCGGTCAGAAACATGACATCGAAGCCACGCAAGCGTTTGTAACGCGCCATCGTATCTGCGGCCACCGTCGTGTAGCTGTGTCCGATGTGCAGATTTCCGCTGGGGTAATAAATGGGCGTGGTGATATAAAAGCTGTTCTGTTTTGCCATGATTCTGTCCAATCTTATTTAATTTTGACATAGCTTGTAACTATGCAATAACACCTTTTTGTAAAATGATGTTGGCGTAAAGGGCTGCTTCACTGCTTTGAATGACGCAATAGGTGGTGCGCACTTTGTCGTAGAAGGCAAAACGCTCCATGTTTTCGATCGGATCGACCAGATCCGGTTCGTGTTTGGCCACAATTTCGCGGAACCTGTCCCAGATGGGGGTCTCAACCTTATCACCGGGCATGACCTGCATCAGCGTGACCGGTTTGGGCGTGTGGTGGTCAAGAGGCATCAAGGTCAAAATGGCGTCCAGTATCTCCGGAACCCCGTGGCCTTCCATGTGGATCACAATGGAATTGACACCCATGGATTCACCCGGGAAGTTGCCGTCACCGATTGTTATGCAGTCTGAATGACCCATTTCGCTGAGCACATGCAGTAATTCGGGGGAAATAATGTTGGGTATACCCTTGAGCATTTCGTTTCTCCTTTTCCGCTCTGACTTTCAACGGTTTCTTCGTTTATCAGTCTTCCAAAATTTCGATACTCTTGATTTTCTGTTCCTGCTTGGGGCGGTCCTGGAAGCCGGTAGGGGAGGCTGCGATTTCATCAACCACGTCCATACCAACGGTGACTTGACCAAAGGCCGCGTATTGGCCATCAAGATGCGGGGCATCCGCGTGCATGATGAAGAATTGGGAACCGGCTGAATCCGGATGACCTGAGCGCGCCATCGAGAGGACACCGCGGCTGTGTTTGAGCTTGTTATCCACCCCATTGGCTTTAAATTCACCTTTGATCTTGTACCCGGGTCCACCCATGCCTGTACCGTCAGGGCAGCCGCCTTGAATCATGAAACCGGGGATGACACGATGAAAGATAAGGCCGTTGTAAAAGCCTTTATTGCAAAGGTCGACAAAATTTTGTACCGAAATCGGGGCTGTCTCCGGATAGAGTTCGATCTCGATGACTTTACCGGATTCCATGGTGAGTTTTGCTTTTGACATGACATTAATCTCCTTTAGCGATTGTACTCCTGATGGAGCATCTCGTTCTTGATATCCCAAAGCGTTTGGGAAAGGTCCACGTAATAAGTTTGAGGGTTTTCAAATCGTTTGATTGAATCCCAGAGCGTATCCAGCTGTTTAGTGCAGTAAGCCCTGACTTCTTCGATGTTTCGGCGTTCATAAACACAGTTTCCAGCGACAAAGATTGGCTTGAGCAGCTTCACGGCTTCGAAATCCTTTACGGTCTTGCGTTTCCAGGTTTGTACCTGGTCAAAAAGTTCATAACTTTCAGTACTGACCTCTTCTCCCACGACGGTGATGAGGTCCGCGATGGCCTTACCGTTTTGTTTGTCATAGAGCCGCCATACTTCCTTGTTACAAGGAGTCGTCACCTTGGTCAAGTTATCGGATATTTTCATGCGGGGGATCACCCGGCCGTCTTTTTCGATCGCGGACAGCTTGTAGACGCCGCCGAAAACCGGTTCCGCTCGCGAGGTGATCAGGCGTTCACCGACACCGAAGCTGTTTATTTTAGCGCCCTGCACCAGCAGATCGCGAATCAGGTATTCGTCGAGCGCGTTGGAAATTGTGATCTTGGTGTCGTGCAGACCGGCTTCATCCAGGAGGCGGCGGCTTTCCTGGGTCAGGTAAGTCAGGTCACCGGAATCGATGCGGATGCCCTTCAGACGTTTGCCCATGGGTTCCAAAACTTCTTTGGCGACGCGGATGGCGTTTGGGACACCGGATTTCAGTGTGTTGTATGTGTCGACCAAAAGCACCGTGCTGTCTGGGTAAGACAAGGCGTAGGCTTTAAATGCTTCATACTCCGAGTCAAAGACCAAAACGAAACTGTGAGCCATGGTGCCTGCGAGGGGGATGCCGAATTGTTCACCGCAAATCGTGCAGGAGGTACCGGCGGCGCCTCCGATGTAGGCTGCTCTGGCACCGAGCACAGATGCGTCATAGCCCTGAGCGCGTCGGGCACCAAATTCCATGATTGGCCTTCCTTCTGAAGCGCGAGCGATGCGGGCCGCTTTGGTGGCGATGAGACTTTGGTGATTGATGGTCAGAAGCAGCATCGTTTCGATCATTTGTGCCTGGATCACGGGACCTCTCACCTTCACGATGGGTTCGGACGGAAAAAGCGGCGTGCCTTCAGGTATGGCCCAGACATCGCACTTGAACTCAAAATCACGCAAATAGTCAAGAAAAGCCTCGTTGAATTGACCCGTGCCGCGCAAAAATTCGATGTTTTCCTCAGTGAAAGAGAGATTTTGAAGATAATCGATCATCTGCTCCACACCGGCCATCAGGGCATAGCCCCCGTCTTCCGGCACTGCACGGAAATACAAATCGAAGTATGCGTAGGTTTCGCCGAGTTCGTTGTCCAGATAGCTGCGCGACATGGTCAGTTCATAAAAATCGGTCAGCATGGACAAGTTGGTCCGTTCGTTCCAGTTAATCACCATGAGTTAGCTCCTTAAGCCTCAAACAGGTTAAGTGGATAATCCACTTTATCAAGACACAGACCCTGAGCTGCCAAAGTCTTTCCTGTCATGCGCCTGTCTCCGGAAACAAGCGCGCGCGTGAGTTGATCCGGGCTGATTTTTCCAAGTCCCACATAGAGAAGCGAACCCGAAAGAATACGCATCATATTATACAAGAATCCCGAACCATGGACAACGATACGCAGCAGGCCGTGCCCCTCACTCACCGGACGCAGCAAGGAACGGGTCTGTGCATCATCAGTGACAAGCGGGTTCCAGCGCCCTTCTCTTTCTGAATAATCCATCGCTTTGGTAAGACTGGCAAAAGCATGCTCCTCCATCTGCAGCAGTTCAACGGAGTACAAGCGGCGTTTCGTGCCGTTGACGGAGGGGCTGCCCATGGCTTGAAACGCTGAAAAGTCATGCTCCCCCACCAGGAGGGCACAGGCTTCCTTCATGGCCGCGAGGTCCAGCCAACGTGCTTCATGATACGCGTACCTGCGCCAATGCGGGTCAGGCCGGCGTTGATTTAAAATATAGTAGGAGTACTGCTTCCCCCCTGCTCTGAAGCGGGCGTTGAAGGAAGCCTCTACCTCAGCCGCCGTCCGGCAGACAATGGACTCAGGTAAATGAGCATCCAGAGCCAGCGGCAATTTGTCGGCGGGAATGCGGCAATCGGTGAAAAAGTTGCTGACATGACCCTGCGCGTGCACGCCTGCATCCGTCCGGCTGCAGCCGTAGAGGGTGACCGGATGGCCGCATATTTTTTCCAGGGCCTTTTCGATGTGGCCTTGTACAGTGGGAGCATTGGCTTGTTTTTGCCAGCCTGCCAGTCCTGTACCGTCATAGGACATGAGTAAGGCGAGATTGCGGCGAGGAGCCGGATGGGATGCGCCTACTTCAGCAGATTCGCTCACAGCAGGTACTCCAGCAGGAGCAGCAGGACCGCCACGAGGGCGAAAACGCTGCCGGCAGCGGCGTCTGAATTCTGGTAATGCAGTTCCTTCATTTTAGTACGCCCTTCACCGCCTCGATAACAGCGTGCTTCCATCGCGACCGCCAGATCATCGGCACGTTTGAACGCCGACACAAACAAAGGGATCAAGACCGAAACCAAACCCCTTGCCCGGGCGAAAATGCCCCCGGTATCGTAATCTGCTCCACGTGAGGACTGGGCCTTCATGATTTTATCGGTTTCTTCGATCAAGGTCGGCACAAAACGCAAAGCGATCGACATCATCATGGCCAGCTCGTGGCTGGGGAAGCCGAGTTTGGCAAAGGGTTTGAGCAGTGACTCGATGGCGTCGGCAATCATCAGGGGCGTGGTGGACAGGGTCAGAAAGAGTGAGGTGGTCAAGATCAGGAAAAAGAGCCGCACCGCCATGCGGATACCGAGTTCGAATCCGGGACGGCTGATGCTCAGGGGACCGAGCGTGAGCAAGGTTTCACCCTGAATGGCAAAAATATTGATCATAAAGGCGAATAAAGCGATAAAAAGCACGGATTTGAGTGATTTCAGCACCAATTTGACCGGGATGCCGGAAAGGGCGATAACGCTGCCTAGAAAGAGGGCGTAGCCGATGATGGCCGGCGGGCTGTTGAGTAAAAACAATAAGGCCATGAAGACCAGGGAAAAAATAAACTTTAATCTGGGATCCAGGCGGTGCAGAAAAGAATTGCCGGGATAAAAATTACCGAGCGAAATATTCATCCGATCTCCCCTCCTTTAGCCTGCCCCACGCGCTGCAGCAGTTCATAAACGGCTGTGGCTGAACTGAATTTGGCGCAATCCATGTCCGGATAATCGTTTTGGAAACGCTCCAAAAAACGCTGTGAACCCGGCATGGAAAGTTCGTAGGATTTGACGCGCTCCGCTTGATTAAAAATGGCTTTGGGGGTGTCCAGCATGACCTGATCACCGTGGTAAAGGACCAGGATGCGGTCGGACATGCGCGCTAGGTCCTCCATGCTGTGTGAAACCAGGACGACCGTCGTTCCGTTGTCTTTGAGTGTTTTCACATAACCCAGAATTTCTTCGCGACCGGCCGGATCCAGTCCGGCTGCGGGTTCATCCAGTATGAGGATATCCGGATGCATAGCTAAGATTCCGGCGATGGCCACGCGGCGTTTTTGGCCTCCTGACAGTTCGAAAGGAGAGCGCTCCAAAATATCCGCATCGAGATGGACGATTTTCAAGGCTTCGTTGATCCGGGCATCGATTTCTTCATGGTGCACCCCCATTTTTTCCGGTCCGAAAGCAATATCCTCCCGTACGGTCTGGGCAAAAAGTTGATGTTCCGGGTATTGAAAGAGCAAGCTCACGTGCCGTCTTACCGCACGAATATCTTTGACCGCGCTGAGATCGTAGTCGAGAACCTTGATGGTCCCTTCCTGAATACGCAGCAAACCGTTCAGATGCTGCACCAGTGTCGACTTGCCCGAACCGGAATGTCCCATGATCCCGAAGACCTCTGCGCGATATATGTCAAAATTGATGTCGTGAATGGCCTTGGGGCTGGCCGCGTCTTGTCCTCTGCCGAGTGTATAGTCAAAACTCAAATTACGTACCTGGATAATCGGAGCCGCTTCCGCTTCAGTCGGCCTGCTCTCAGCCAAATGGGGCTGCTCTTCAAGGAGTCGCTGCAGGGCCAGTTCCACTTCATCTTTTGTACTGCTGTTGATGATGTTTCTTAAAACAGCTTCCGCGCCGTGCCTCGTAGACGCTGCTCCCAGGGGGTAGCTGCGCTGCAGCATTCTGGCAAAATCAAAAGTAATGGCGGTGTGGATAGGCACATCCAGTCCCAGCGTGCGAATTTTATCGACGTGATGAAAAATCTCCGGAGCTGTGCCGGAAATCAAAATTTTCCCTTCGTGCATCACAAAGACACGATCGGCTAAAAGCACTTCTTTCATGTCGTGGGTAATGTTGATCACCGTCATCTTATTTTCATCGCGCAAGCGCATGATCAAGTCCATGAAACTGCGACGGGATTGGGGATCGAGCATGGATGTCGCTTCATCTAAAATAATGCACTGCGGCTGCATCGCGAGCACCCCGGCGATGGCCAGTTTTTGTTTCTGACCGCCCGATAATTCCGAGGGCATTTTATGGGCTTTTTCAGTAAGTCCCACATAGGCAAGGGCCCGGTCCACTCGCTCACGGATCTCGGCCGACGGGACACCCAGATTTTCGGGGCCAAAGGCCACATCTTCTTCAACCGTAGTCGCCACGATCTGATTGTCGGGATTTTGAAAAACCATACCGCAGAGGGCTCTGATATCCCAGATATGTTCTTCCTGGTCTGTCCGCATGGACGCGACCATGATGGAGCCACCCAAAGGCTGCTCCAAAGCGTTGATCAAGCGCGCCAAAGTTGACTTACCTGAGCCGTTGCGACCAAGCACAGCGACGTGGCTGCCTTGTTCTATGCCAAAGCTTAACTGATCCAAAGCAAGCCGCATGGGCGTTTCCGATGGATCGTAAGAAAAGCTGACACTATCAATCTCAATGTAATCGGGCAAAATCAAGCCACCTCGTTTATTAGAAATTTTACATGAAAAAAGGAGCAGTGTGTACCCTGCTCCTTCTGTCTGTCATGGTTCTTTCGTCGTAAGTTCACTTATCGAAAAATGTGACTTACACCAACTCCAGAATTGCCATTTCAGCGGCATCGCCTCTGCGTGGGCCGAGGTTTATGATGCGGGTGTAGCCTCCGCTGCGCTGGGCGTATTTAGGAGCGACCTGTTCGAAAACATAGTTGCTGGGATTGATGACTTCACCCTGGGAGCTGACACTTTTGACCAGCCATTGCATCATCTGCTTGCGCGCGGCGAGGCGGCTGGGGTTGTCCACTTGGACCATCTTGGTTTTCAGCTCGCGTTCGACGACATCATAGCGCTTTCCTGCGGCAGTTTTCTTGGATACCAATAGCTTACGGCCTTTGGAGTCCATTTTAGCTGCAGAGCTCAAAACTTCACGGGTGGTGAAGTTATCTTTTTCTTTGACCGCCATGGTGATGATCTTCTCGGCGATTTTTTCTACTTCTTTGGCGCGGGTTACGGTGGTGGTAATTTTACCGTTCACCAACAAAGTGGTGACCATACCGCGCAGCATAGACAGGCGAATATCCGGTGTTCTGCCTAATTTACGTTGTCCGGGCATTATTTCTTCCTCCTAAAGTTAAGTCTTCTCACTGTTGTTGGCTGCTTTGGGCCAAAGACAAGCCTTGTTCTTCCAACTTTTGAATCACTTCTTCAAGTGATTTTTTACCAAGGTTGCGTACTTTCATCATGTCATCTTCTGAGCGTACAGTCAGATCGCCGACGGTATTGATAGCCGCACGTTTCAGGCAGTTGTAGGTACGAACCGAAAAGTCCATATCTTCAATGGCGGTATCTAAAAAGCCGTTGCCCTCACCTTTTTCTTCGCTTGGGTTAAACTCCGCGCTCGCATTGGTCTCGGTGAGGCCGATGAAAAGCTGTAAATGGTCGCACAGGATGTGCGCGGCTTCGGTCAAGGCGTTGTCAGCTAAGATACTGCCATCGGTCCAGACTTCAATCGTGAGCTTGTCATAGTCTGTGATTTGTCCGACACGGGTGTCTTCAACGGTGTAGTTGACTTTTTTTACCGGGGTGAAAATCGAGTCGATCGGAATCACTCCAATGGGTTGATTTGGCCACTTGTTCATGTCTGTGCTGTTGTAACCACGGCCCGGACTGATGGTCATTTCAATAAAGACACGTCCTTCGCCATTTAAATTGCAAATGACATGATCTTTGTTGATGATCTCCACTTCGTCATCCGTGACGATGTCTCCGGCTGTGACGACACCGGTGCGGCCTTCGTCTGTGCTGAGATAAACGGTTTTGGGACCGTCAACATGCAGCTTTGAACGAATTCCTTTAATGTTCAGGATAATTTCGGTCATGTCCTCAATGACGCCTTTGACGGTTGAGAACTCGTGATAAACGCCTTCAACACGGATGGCGGTCACCGCTGCCCCGGGTAAAGAAGACAGTAATACGCGGCGTAAAGAATTACCCAGTGTTCTGCCGTAACCGCGTTCAAGCGGTTCAACGACGAATTCACCGTAGGATCCATCTTCACTAAACTCAACTGTTTCGATCTGGGGTTTATTAAACTCGATCATGGTTTCCTCCTACTGACCTGTACCTAAGAATATTGCAGGATCCGGTCACACTAATCTGGCCGGGATCTGCTTCGAATAAGCGTTAACGATCAGTAATTGTTACACACGCCTTCTCTTAGGAGGACGGCAACCGTTATGTGGAATCGGTGTAACATCCTTAATGTAGGTTACTTCAATACCGGCGGTCTGCAGTGCGCGAATCGCGGATTCACGACCTGAACCGGGGCCTTTGACAAAAACCTCGATGGAACGCATGCCGTGTTCGTAAGCTGTTTTGGCCGCTGCTTCAGCGGCCATTTGTGCGGCAAAAGGAGTTCCTTTTCTTGAACCTTTCATGCCCATGCCACCGGCGCTCGCCCACGAAATTGCGTTTCCTGCGGGATCTGTAATGGTTACGATTGTATTGTTAAAGGTCGAATGAATATGGGCTGAACCCTTTTCAATATTCTTTCGATCTCTTCTTCTGGGTCTTGCTGTTTGTTTGTTTGTGGTTTTAGCCATGACCTAAAGTCTCCTTCGCTTACTTTTTCTTGTTAGCCATCGTGCGCTTCTTACCTTTACGGGTACGAGCGTTGGTTTTCGTTCTCTGTCCTCTGACCGGGAGACCTGAACGGTGGCGTCTGCCTCTGTAGCAGCCGATTTCAGTCAAACGCTTGATGTTTAAAGCGGTTTCACGACGCAGGTCACCTTCCACTTTATAATCGTTTTCAATAACATCACGGATTTTGGCCAGTTCATCATCCATTAAATCCTTCATGCGTGTGTCAGGATTGATCCCGCACTTCGCCAGAATTTCGTTGGACAAGGTTCTGCCAATACCAAAGATATAGGTAAGCGCAATTTCTACGCGTTTATCATTCGGCAGATCGACTCCGGAAATACGTGCCATTAAATTTTTCCTCCAGCTTATTTTCTCAATATATATCCAACACGAATAGGTAATATCGCAGTATGCGACAGCCGCACCCTCATGCTTTGTACGTTCTCAGGGTACTTGACGTACCCTTTGGCCGATTAATCAGCCCTGTCTTTGTTTGTGCTTAGGATCAGAGCAGATCACCATGACCTTACCCTTGCGTTTAATCACCTTGCATTTTTCACACATCGGTTTAACTGATGATCTCACTTTCATGCCAAATCCTCCTCTTTTGCGCTTTTAAAATCGGCGCATGCCTAAATATTCTATCAGAATATGCCTTTTTTTCAAGTAAAATGTTTTATTATACTTGCCAATCTTTTTCTTTAAAATTGACGTTCGATTGTGCATATCACACAAGCCGCTTATTTGGCTCTCCATGTGATGCGGCCTCTTGAAAGGTCGTACGGTGAAAGTTCCAGGGTCACTCGATCGCCGGGCAAAATTTTGATATAGTTTTGCCGCAGTTTACCGGAAATATGAGCCAGTATTTCGTGACCGTTTTCAAGTTTGACCTTGAACATCGCGTTGGGCAGTGAATCAGACACGATACCCTCGACTTCGATTACATCTTCTTTTGACATTAATTGTCCTCCGTGGTCGCTTGTGTGCGCTGAGCTCGAATCCATCGTCTTGTGAGCGCGTTGCGCTGGTTAATATCGTTCTCGTTTGTGATCAGGGCAAAATCCGTTTCGGCGAGCGGTCTGAGCGCTTTGACATGTTTCACATGTTTCAGCTTGGGCTTGTCCCAAAAATAATGTTTACCGTCTACCATCCATACTCTGCGGCCTTCCACCTTTGTAAGCAAAAAGCAGCGTCCGCTGTCATGTCCTTTTAAGGCAACTACGATTTGTCCGGCTGCCAGGCCTTCTCGCCGGATCGCTTCATGCATTTCCATTTATAAAGCAGTCAAAACGCGGGGACCGTCGTCGGTAATGGCTATCGTATTTTCGTAATGTGCTGAGGCCTGGCCGTCTGCCGTGACGACCGTCCAGTCATCATCCAAAATGTTTACACGCGCGGTGCCCAGGTTGAGCATCGGTTCGATGGCCAGCACCATGCCGGCTTCGAGACGAGGACCGTGGCCCTTTTTTCCATAATTGGGGATGCTGGGATCCTCATGAAGATTTCGCCCTATGCCATGCCCCGTCAACTCACGCACGATGCCATATCCAAAGCGCGTGGCGTGTGCTTGAATGGCGGCCTGGATATCACCCAGACGATTTCCGGCCTGAGCTTGTTCAAAGCCCTTCCAGAAAGCCTGCTCGGTTTCTGCGACCAGCTGAGCAATTTTCGGATCAGTTTCACCGACAATGTAAGTGCGTGCCGCGTCAGCGTGCCAGCCCTCGAGCAAGGCGCCGACATCTGTGGAAACGATGCTGCCTGCGCGGATCACACGGCTGTTGTCGGGAATGCCATGCACGACCTCATCATCAACGGACACGCAGATCGTGCCGGGGAAGGGGGGCTTGCCGTAGTTTAGAAAGGATGGGATCGCACCTGCTGCACGGATGATCTGCTCAGCATGGTCCGCTATTTGCTTTGTGGTCAAGCCCGGTCTGATGAAAACGGCCAGTTCCTCAAAAACCTGAGCCACAACGCGGCCGGCTTTTGCCATTGCTTCGATTTCACTCGGACTTTTGACAACAATCATGCTAAACCTTTCTCTTCTAAAATCGCTCTGGCTTTTTCATTGGTTTCAGCGATACCGCTGCTGTTGCTGATTTGAACCAGGAGACCCTTGGACCCGTAAAATTCAATCAGCGGGCTGGTCTGTTCGTGGTAAATTTCCAGTCTTTTCTTGATGGTTTCTGCGTCATCATCTTTGCGTTGAATCACTCCGCTGCCGCACAAATCGCAGACGCCCTCGACATGAGGTGCTTTGTTTTTGATGTGGTAGCCTGCTCCGCACTTACTGCAGACTCTGCGGCCGGCCAGACGATCGACGATTATTTCGTCAGGAATGACTATTTCCAGAACGAGATCAAGGGCGATACCCAGCTGGTCCAGATAACGATCGAGTGCTTCGGCCTGGGAGATTTTTCTCGGGTAGCCGTCAAGCAGGAAGGATCGTTCTTTGATCTCGTCCAGGAAGAGGTGTTCGACCATTGCGTTGGTCACATCATCCGGAACGAGCAGGCCTTTTTCAATGTAGGAGGACGCTAAAATGCCCAGCTCCGTCTTGTTCTTAATGTTGCTGCGAAACATGTCTCCGGTTGAAACATGAATCACGTCGAATGTTGAGCAAATGAATTCAGCGGAGAAGGCTACACCACCAAAAACACAAAATGT
>CAYNZF010000026.1:0-24817 GCA_964401615.1 uncultured Oscillospiraceae bacterium | reverse complement strand
TCTACTGACAGGCAACTCCGTCAGCACATGGACAAAATCCGTCGGTATAAGCAACTGCAATTAGAATACAAAAAAGGTTTTGGAGCATGGACCTATCACCTCAGACTCCCAAATACGGCACACATCGCGGGTCGGTGGGGTTTCCTGAAAGTATCCGGAACAATTGATGGCTTTGAAGTGCAAAATTTGAATTTGGCTCCGAGAAAAAATGAGGATAAGATCATTTCAATCAATAAAAAAATTCGAGAATCAATCGGTAAAAGCGCAGGAGAAATGGTTACGGTGACTTTGTTTTTACATGAATAAAGCAGCAGAAGATTCTCCGAATCAGCATAGCTCCCCAATCAATAGACCTTGCATTTCGCAAGGTCATTGCATTTTCAATATTCAAACCTGAACGCTCAGTTCCTGGACGCCGCTTCCGCCCTGCGGGCGAGCTCTGCACCGTATTCGGTCCAGACGCCTTGTCCCCAATAGCGGAAGCAGCTGGTTTCTGCAGACAGCAGGTGGAAGAGGGCTGCGTGGTATTGCGGATCGCTGCTTGGCGTGCCCCGGGTTAGGAAACGCTCGTTGAAAGCCGCACTGGCTTGGAACATGGGAGCAAGTACGTTTCCGTAACCCTGCACCCAGGAAATGTCGTTGGTCCAACTGCCGCCATCGACGTGGAAACGGTCGTCGGATTCGCGAATTTTGGTAATTGTATCCTCAAGGCTGCTGCGGCCATTTTCTCCGGGAGTGAAAATCTCCCAAATGCGATGCTGAGCGACAGGCTCTATCGCCTCAAAATCATTTTGATTCAACCCGAGTGAAAAAAGATAATCCAGATATTCAGAAATGTTCACGATGGGCACATCTGTCCCCGAACACTCTCGAATGACCTCATGGTATTTCGGCGGGAACTCGTTCATCATAACGCCGCCATTTTCACCATCAGCACATTGGGTCACGAGCGGGGGTACGGTCTTTCCGGCTATTTGCATCCTTGAAAGCGTCTTGGCTTCATAATAGGGCTGCATTTGGGCGACGAGTTTACTGTCGCTGCCCTGTGTCTTGATTATCGCGATGATTTCAGCACGTTCACCTGAAGAATTTTTACACACCAGTCGATGTGGAAGATGCTTGTCACGTAGCGGCGCACCATCAAGCAATTCGACGGTATGCTCCTGTACAAGTACCCACTGGTAACCGCAGTCGACCAGCGTTTTAACGAATTCGTAAGCCACATCGGGATGGTTGGGGAGGGCCATTTCGGCAGGGAAAAAGCCACGAACGCGGGTCAAGGCTCCAAGACCGAAAATAGCGGCAAAATGATGCTGCCAGGCTCGCACGTGCAGGCGAAAATCCTGAACCGGTGTCGAGGGTGCCACCGCATCCCCCAGGTACAGCCAAGCCATTCGAGCGAATGTGAATAAGCCGGGTCGTTGGTTACCGTTTTAAGAGCCTCGATCACATCGTCAGCACCCATGCTGCGCAGTCCGTGAAATAAGTTGCCGGAATACTCGAGCATGCATCTGGGCTGCTTGCCTTCTTGCAGCAGAGCGGGCAGAAACTCACCCATGCGCTTGTAGCACCATCGGAATACTGCGGCGTTGTGGTTGTCTCCGCTGCCCTGATTTTCATACATGTGCTGAAGATGGCCGATGACAGGGGAGTTTCTCAAATCGTCAATGCTGGCCGGAATCAGGGGTTGGTGCATGTGGAGCTCGATGGCAAAAGCAGCTCGCACATTGGCAAAGTCGACCGTTGAGGTTTTCCGTTTATGGTCTTCTTCGGATCTGGCCCGGCGGATGGCCGCGTCAATTTCTTGCTCGCGGCCGCATAAATTGGGGAGCTGGTCGATGTACTCCGGAAAATTCTGCATATAGCCTCCAATCAGATAGAACTCGGACGTTATCACGAGCTAGGTTCTTGCACCAAAGAGTCGCCTGGTTTTACAGTTGGCTTCCATAAATGTAACATAAGTTTTCCCCGGACAGCCAAAAAATTTGACTGACTTAAGAAGGCATTTTTCATAGACAAGTTTGGCATACAAAACTATAATTAAAGGACTTTTTTGCATGAAAAAAATTGAATTTGATCCTTTCGAGCTGATAAAAATAGATTTGGAGAAAAAATGCAAAACTACATTCTATACGGAATAACGGGGATACTCTTACTTCTTTCGTTTGTGAAAGACAAAAAGAAAACGAAACAGTCTCTGAAAAAGGCTTGGAAAGCACTTGAAAACATTTTGCCGCAATTTTTGGGCATTATTACGTTGATAGGCTTCGTTTTAGCCATACTGAACCCGCAAGTCATCAGCCAGATCATCGGCAGTTCTTCGGGTTGGTGGGGTGTTGTCCTGGCCGCGATTGTGGGGGCCATCACGCTGATTCCCGGCTTCATTGCTTTCCCGACTGCCGCGCTCTTACTGCACAACGGAGCAGGCTACATGCAGATTGCCGCGTTTATTTCTTCTTTGATGATGGTGGGCGTGGTCACACTGCCGCTTGAAATCAAGCATTTCGGGAAGAAAGCCAGCCTCTTGAGAAACCTGCTGGCCTTTGTTTTTGCCTTCGTGGCAGCATTTGTGATCGGGAAGGTTATGGGAGAAATATGAAACTATTGAAGCGCTATAAATTTTTTATCTTGATGCTTGCGCTGATCGGAATTCTGCTGCTGGTGAAATTTGAAACAGGTGTCAACGCGGCCAAAATTACCCTTGATAGTTTTAAGGAAATGCTGCTGATCATCCCGCCGATTTTTGTTTTACTGGGCTTGCTGGATGTGTGGGTACCCCGAGAAACCATGGTGAGATATTTGGGTGAAGATTCCGGAATAAAAGGCATGCTGATTGCCATCCTGATTGGATCTGCAGCGGCAGGTCCTCTGTACGCGGCTTTTCCTGTCGCGCTGGTGCTCATGAAAAAGGGAGCCAAGTTCTCTAATATCTTGTTGTTTATCGGCGCCTGGTCAACCACCAAGATTCCGATGCTGCTTTTCGAGTTGTCCTCACTGGGCGCGAAGTTTATGCTGACGCGTTTGGCGGTCAGTATGGCAGGCATTTTCATCATCGCGTTGATCGTCGACAAAGCCATGAGTAAAGATGAAGTGGCTGTTTTGTATGACTTGGCGGACAAGGCAGAATAAACGGCTTGCTTCAGTTAAAATGATTATTCGAATAAACCGTTGAGAGCAGATTTCGACGGTTTTTGATTTTTCGGCAATGCGCGGTTCATTTTCTGACACTTTTTGGCTTGCCCGGGTGGCTTTTAAGCCAGGATGAATATTAGTACAATGGTTGGACAAATAGATTTCGAACCCACTTGAGGAAAATTTGAGACTAGCGAAAAACGCCTGATTTCTGCTCCTCATGAACAGCTTTTGCCAAGGAAAGGAAAACCGCTATGAAAGAACAGAACTATCTTGATAACTTGGTGGGTGTTTTCGGACATCCTGCAGCTGAAAATCCCGGAGTGGTCATTCAAGACGCGGCTTTCGCGGATATGGGATTGGAACGCTGGCATTTTTTAACCATTGATGTGGAACCGGACGCACTCGGGGATGCCATCGCGGGTTTGAAGGCCTTTAAAATGAAGGGCGTCAATTGCACGCTTCCCCATAAAATCAAGGTCCTGGACTATCTTGATGAAATGTCCGAAAGCGCTAAGCTGATAGGCGCGGTCAATACGATCGTCAATGATAACGGAAAGCTTTATGGCGATAACACGGATGGCAAAGGCTTCATGGAAGCCCTTCAAGAAAATGGTGTCGATCCCAAAGGCAAACGCCTGGTCATCCTCGGTGCGGGCGGTGCGGCCCGGGCCATTTGTGTGGAAATGTGTCTGGCCGGTGTCGGCAGCATAAAAATCGTCAACCGACCTGAGGACAGAGCTCTGGGCGACAGCATTATCAAAGTGGTCCAAGGCTTAAACGAGAATGTCGAATATGTCGATTGGGTGGGCCAATATTCCATACCAGAGGACACTGAAATTCTGGTCAATGCGACCCCTATCGGTCTCTATCCCAACATTGATGAAATTCCCAACATCGACGTCAACACCATCAGACCGGAGATGTTTGTGCAGGACGTCATCCCTAACCCGGCGGTGACTCCGCTGCTGCGAGCTGCCGAAAAGCAAGGCGCCAGATGGAGCACCGGCACGGGCATGCTGATCAACCAGGCCGCCATCAATATTGAGATGTGGACAGGCAGAAAGCCGGACAAAGCGGTCATGCTTAAGGCTTTGCAGGAAGCACTCAGCTGACACGCGCAATCATCAAATCATAATCAAATATTTAAATATTTTGCGAAACGAATAGCAAGCCGCCGGGATCATTATCTTCCGGTGGCTTATTATATGTTTTTGCAAGATGAAACTCTATAATAGCTGTAATGGAAAAACGGTTCGATATAACTATGAACGGGGTAGAAGTAAAGGAGTAAAGATGAAACTGACCAAAGAACGCGCTGTAGACACAAATTTTGAACTGTATACCTTCGCGAACCAAAATGGGGTAGAACTTTCAGTCACCAATCTCGGCGCCGCTATTACGCGACTCGTTGTTCCGGACAAGAACGGGCAGCCGGTAGACGTGATGCTCGGATACCGAAGCCTGGAGAGATACCAAAATAACACGACTGCTCATGGCGCGACCGTGGGAAGGTGCGCCAACCGTATCGGTAAGGCTGCCTTTGAACTGGGTGGAAAGGTTTATGAGCTTGATAAAAATGATGGCCGAAATTCTTTGCATGGTGGTTTTGACAAGTATTTCAACAGACTGTGGCAGGCCGAAGCCCAACATGGTGAAAAGCCCTCGGTCACTTTTCGACTGCTTAGCCCCGATGGCGACCAGGGCATGCCGGGCAATGCTCAGATAGCGGTCACTTTTTCTTTGACAGAAGCCAATGAAGTCATCCTTCAGTATGACGCGATGTCCGATCAAGATACGGTTTTTAACCTGACCAACCACGCCTATTTCAACCTCGCCGGCCACGACTTCGGCTCGATCACTGAGCATATCCTGCGTTTGGACTGCGATTATTTCACGCCCGTAGACAGCGAGTTCATCCCGACAGGTGAGATTCGCGCTGTTAAAGGGACTGTCATGGATTTTACGACGCCGAAGGCCATTGGTCTGGATATTGACAGCGACTACGAACAAGTCGTAAAGGGACTCGGATTCGATCATAACTATGTAATCAATCGACCGGGACCGGAGCAGCCTTTTGCGCAGGTTTCATCACCTCAAAGCGGCATCGTGATGGAAGTCTTCACGGATCTGCCGGGTGTACAGTTTTACAGCGGTAATTTTATGGGAAAAGACGATGAGGGCAAAGGTCAAGCAGAGTACGTGCAGCGGGGGGCCTTTTGTCTGGAAACGCAATATTTCCCTGATTCACCCAACAAGCCCGATTTTCCCGTTAATGTTTTCAAAGCCCACGAGCCGCTGCATACAACGACTGTGTACAAGTTTTCAGTGAAATAGATTGAAGGACAGGAGGAAAATGATGGAAAAAAGTTATCGCTCCAAGCTGGTAGGGGTTTTTGGTTACCCGGTGGATGAAAACCCCAGTGTAGTGATGAATGAGGCTGCTTTTAAAGCCGCAGGTCTGGATTGGCGTTACATCACCATGATGGTGAGGCCGGACGCGCTGAAAGATGCGTTTTCAGGCTTACGCGCCTTGAATTTTGAAGGGGTCAATCTGACGATTCCACATAAAATCGCAGCACTCGCTTATGTTGACGAAATCAGTCCGGCGGCTCAGATGATTGGCGCAATCAATGTGATTGCCAGACGTGAGGACAAGTTGTTCGGTGACAACACGGATGGCAAAGGGTTGGTGGAAAACCTTAAACAACAGGCGGTCGCCCTGAGCGGACGAAGAATGGTCCTGCTGGGCGCCGGCGGAGCGGCACGGGCCATTGCCGTTGAATCCGCGCTGGCGGGTCTGGAAAGCCTCATTATTATCAACCGCAGCCTCGAAAAAGCCAAAGCCATCAGTGAGATCGTCAACGCCAATACGTCCTGTAAAGCAGAAGCGCTGGCCATGGAGGAACAAATGCCCATTCCTCCTTGCGATATCCTGGTCAACGCCACGTCCATCGGTCTTTCCTCCAACGTGGACTGCCCCCCGATCGATTATTCTTCCATCAATGCAAAGATGTTTGTTCAGGATGTGATCACCAATCCCTCAGACACGGTTTTCCTGCAAAAAGCGCGCGCCAGCGGAGCCCGCACGGGCGATGGACTCGGCATGCTGGTTCAGCAGGGCTTGATTGGCTTGAAACTTTGGACAGGCCTGGAACTTGATGAAAAGGTGATGAAGCGAGCTTTGGAAGAAGAGTTCAAGAGCTGATTTAAAACTTTGACAAACAAGCCCGGATTTTTCCCCGGGCTTGTTTTATGTCGTAAATTATGCTGCTTTCATTTTGTTCCGGTCTTAGGGCGTAGATTGAGCGTAACTGCCGCACGAATCAACGCTTGAAATGCTTCAGCATCAATCGTTTCACCTTTATGTATGTCAATTGCGCGTCTGACCTTGCCCTCTAAACTGGAATTAAACAATTTTTTAGGATCATCCAGGGCTGCGCCCTGGGCAAAAGTAAGCTTGACCACGTTTTTATAGGTTTCACCGGTACATAGAATACCGGCCCGCGACCACACAGGCGTACCCATCCATTTCCATTCTTCGATGATTTCTGAATCTGTCACCAAGATGAGCGCACGCAGCCGCGCGAGGCATTCACCGCGCCAGTCGTCCAGTTCAGCTATGCGAAGATCGATCAGTTCAGAAGCGGGCCTCCCGTTGGATGATTTGTCAGGGCCGCTGGATGATTTGTCCTTCATTTTTTCCTCCAAATTTGCAGGCTCCTGTCTGCTCTCGTAATGGTTTGTGCTCATTTAACTAAACAAACGCTCAGCCACGTGTTCCAGTTCGCCGATGTCCCATAATAAACGTGTGATGATGTACTTATCACGAATGTCTTTACTGGCGATACAGACCTCACGCAATTGAGGATCCTCAATACGGGTGTCTTCTGCCTTGACGGGGGCCTTTATCAGGTCCAGAATTGCCGGCAGACTCTCGGTTTCTAATAAGACCTGTTCAATTTCAGCTTTGATTTCTGGCCAGTACGTGATGATCCTTTCGAGCCTTTTGGCATGAGCGCCGGCTTCGTATTTTTGCTCTTTTTCTTCGAGCACGATCAAGGGCTCTGCCGCTGAACCGAGGAGGCGGCGCAAGTCACGGGCCCAGTTCTCCTTTGAAAAAGCAGCGACGTACGCACTGGCTATTTGACGGTCCGGTATCAGATCTTTACTCAGGTCCAGAATCCGCAAAGCTTCCAGTGTGCCTATCAGGCACTGCAAACCGTGGGAGTCGCCTTCCTTACCCAAAGCAGCCGAACGCATGTCCCAGAGATGCGAAAAATAATGTTCGGTGCCCGAAGCCGGACGTGAGACGCCGGCAAGGGCCATGGCCAGACCCGAAAAAATCAGCCCCTCGGTCAAGGCGGTGGCGGTGACAGGATCCTGCTGTAAAATCCCTGCGGCCGTATCCATACAGATATTCAAGGATTTGCGGACCAATGAGGCCACTTCGTCGCAGTAGTATTCACCCGTGACCAGCTGAGCAATGCGCCAGTCGCAGAGGCTGGTGAACTTAGCCACCATATCACCAAAACCGGCCTGAAACATGCGCACAGGAGCCGTACAAATGATGTCGATGTCCGCGACGATCGCGTCCGGCATCTTGGAGTCCAGACTGATTTTTACCCCATCAAAATTCATGGACGAGGTGGCGGAGGCGTAGCCATCCATGGAGGGGGCTGTGGCGACAATAATGAAAGGCCGGCCGGTCAGAGCCGCGACCATTTTGCCAAGATCGTTGAGCGTCCCTGAGCCAACACCGATGATGATGTCACAACTCCTGTCAAAAGCCATGGCCAGCTGTCCCACGGCTTCATTGTTGGGCTCGAGCGCAGCTTGTGGGTAGCAATATTGTGTGAAGGGAATGCCGGCATTTTCGAGCTCGGAAAGCGTTCTGCTTCCGGCAACCGTTTTGGTATTCCGATCAAAATAAACAAAGGCCTTTTTCGCTCCTAATCGGCCTACCAGGCCAGGCAGGTCAGACAAAGCACCGGGTCGCAGCAAAATCTCCTTTAGTTTGGCCTGATGCACTTTCCCGCAGCTGCAATCGGTGATGTGGACCGAAGCCAGTTCATTGACGTCCATTTCCGCAATACGTTTATTCATAACGACTCCTTTTGTCTTTGGTAAAATTGTTGATGACAGCGCGGCATCGCTCAATCCGATTTAGACCAATAATCACCGATGCTCTGCAAAACAAAATCAGCTTTGATGCTTGAGGCTTCAATATCTTCAAGGCTCGCTTCACCGCTCAGCACGCAAACCGCTGTGACACCGGCCGCCACGGCGGAGGCGATGTCGGTATACAAGCGGTCACCGATGACCACAGTTTCAGCCCGACTGACTCCGGCTTCCTGCATGCAATATTCAATCATGGTCGGTTCAGGTTTACCCAGAAAGCGCGGCTCGCGCCCGGTCGCATTTTTGATCATGATACTGAAGGATCCGCAATCCGGAACGTAACCAAACTCGATTGGACAAACCAGATCGCAGTTTGTCGCGAGATAAGTGCGCGTTTCATCTTTCAAGAGATAACAAATGCGGCGCAGTTTTTCGTAGGTCAACTCAGTGTCATAGCCCATGAGCACCACAGATACGGCTTCATCACACTCAGTTGTGACAGAGATGCCGGCCGCGGCCAATTCAGCGAGCAGAGAAGCGGTCCCCATGCAAAAAACAAGCTCTCCCGGATGGTGCTCCAGCAGGTAGTGCACGGTCACTTGAGCAGAGGTATAAAAATCACTCAGCTGCGCGTCAATTCCCATGCTTTTGAGTTTTTCCTGATAAGCCTGGACGGATTTGGATGAATTGTTTGTGATAAAGCGGTATTGTGCACCGTTTTCTCTAATTGTTTGTAAAAAATTCCGGGTTTGGGGAAACAACTCCATTCCGTTGTAAAGCGTCCCATCCATGTCCAGCAAAAACAGTTTCTTATTTGTCAAAACAATCGTATCACGAGAAAAATAGTCTGCCATTGAACCTCCTAAATTACCAAAGCTGTTTGACTAATTCTACATCAAAAATGACGGGAAACTAAACTACGTGCAAAAGCGCGAATAAGATTTGTACTTCCTTAAAGCGGCGAGTGAAAGTGATTTGAACTTATGAGATAATGGAATAATTATCACCAGAATCGGCACATAAGGAGATTGTCATGCAATACAGAACATTCAAAGATAAAACCAGCGTTTCCTTGCTCGGCTTCGGTGGGATGCGTTTGCCACAGACGAATGAGGGAAAAATTGACAAAATAAGCGCGAAAACAATGCTTGAGCAAGCTTTTGAAGGTGGGATAAACTATTTTGACACGGCCTATGGCTACCACAATGGCGAAAGTGAAACATTTTTAGGCGAAGCTTTGCAGGGCCATGCACGAGACAGTTATTATCTGGCTGACAAGATGCCGATGTGGGTTTTAAAAAGTCCCGAGCAAGCCCGTGATGTTTTTCAAGAACAGTTGGATAAATGTCAGACCCGCTATTTTGATTTTTATCTGATGCACAGCTTGACTAAAAACAATTATGACAAAGCCAAAAAATTCAAGACCATCGAATACTTATTTGAAGAAAAGGCTGCCGGACGCATCAAACATCTAGGTTTTTCATTTCATGATGATTACGAACTGTTTGAAGAAATCGTGCAGGCTTACCCTTGGGATTTTTGCCAAATTCAGTTCAACTACATGGATGAAAATTATCAGGCGGGTTTAAAAGGCTTGAAATTCGCAGCTGCGCACGGACTGGACGTCATCGTAATGGAGCCTTTAAAAGGCGGAAAATTGGCGGCTGTTCCTACATCGGTACAAAATCACCTGAGCACGGAAAGAATAGGAGCCAAGCCCGTGGAATGGGCATTTGGCTACGTCGCGAGCTTCCCTGAGGTGAAATTGATTTTGAGTGGTATGTCAACGCCTGAACAGATGACGGAGAACCTGAATTTGTTTGACACTTTGAGGCCTTTGAACGAAAACGAGCTTATCGCATTGAACAAGGCTAAAGAAATAATGATGAGCCGCCAGCGCAACCTTTGTACCAATTGCGGCTACTGCATGCCCTGTCCTTTCGGTGTTGACATTCCCAACAACTTTTTGACCTGGAATGAATTCGCGCTCTACGAAGAATTTGACGAGACGGTGCTGCCGTATTTCAGCACTGAATGGGATGACGCCCGTGCGGATAAATGCACGGAATGCGGACAATGCGAACCCCTTTGCCCTCAGCACATCAGTATCAGAGCAGACTTAAAGGCGATGCACGAAGAGTTTTCAGCATTGAAAAAATGATCGGCGACAGCGTGAAGTGAAAGAGATGCAGATGTTCGAAAAATTAACTGACATAATTGATACCGCGCTGCCTAAACACGCGCATGTGATCATCTCGATAGAGGGTCCCTCGACCGCAGGAAAATCAAGTTTGGCTGACTTTTTGCAGTCCCGCTATGCTGCCACGATCATCCACATGGATCATTTTTTCCTTCCTCCTGAGCTGCGCGATGAAAAGCGACTTTGTGAAGCAGGTGGAAATGTTCATTATGAACGCTTTTTAAGTGAGGTGGTTGAAGTCCTGCTTGAAGTTAAAGCAGGGCTGAAAACCGAGCTGAATTACCGTCCCTTCGACTGTGCTGTTATGCGTTATGGAGATGAGCGTCACTTGCAAATCAATCCGCTGATTGTCATCGAGGGCGTTTACAGCCAACATCCCGTCTTCGGTGATTACAGTGATCTCAAACTGTTTTTGGAGCTTGACCCGAAGACGCAGCATGAACGAATCAAGCAGCGGGAGAGCCTCGAAAAACAAGCCCGTTTTTTCAACGAGTGGATTCCGATGGAGCAGCGTTATTTTGCCAAGTTCGGTATAAAAGAGAAGGCTGATCTGATTCTCTGAGAAGATTGTCATCAATAGAGAGATAAAAAGAATCCTCCGGAACTTGCGAGTCCCGGAGGATTTTGTTTTATGCTTTTTAAACTTTTTCTATGATCGTTAAATCAAGGCTAACATGACAAAGTTGACAACAAACAAGAGTGTTGAAATCCAGAGGATGGGGTGAATATCTTTGAAAAGTCCTTTGCTCACTTTGACAATCACATAAGCAACAAAGCCAAAGGCGATACCATATGAAATGCTGTAAGCCAATGTCATGAACATTGCCGTGAAGAAGCAGGGGATGGCTTCATCCAGATCGTCCCATGCGATTTCTTTAAAGCTGGCCATCATCATGACGCCAACGATAATCAGGGCAGGAGCAACCGCTTGGGCCGGTACGATCCCCACAACAGGGGCAAAAACAGAGCAGAGTGCGAAGAGGGCGGCGACTGTGACTGAGGTCAAACCGGTGCGTCCACCTGCGCCGATACCGGCAGCAGACTCGACATAAGTTGTGGTGTTGGATGTTCCGAACACAGCACCGACCGATGTAGCAATCGCGTCAGCGAAGAGCGCTTTATCCATTTTTGATTTGAAGCCACTGGAGCTTTCCATCGCAATTTCGTCTTCTTTACTGAAGATGCCGCTGCGTCTGCCGGTACCGATGAAGGTTCCGATTGTGTCAAATGTATCTGAAAGTGAAAAAGCGAAAATAGTGATCAGCGCGAGAGCGACTTTAGCAGGGTCAGCGAAAAGGCTGCCCATTCCTTCCGCTGTGAACGCAGCGCCGAAGGTCTCTCCAAGAGCGGACCACTGGCTGCCTGCTGCGGCATGAGAAAGACCTGATAAATCGGTAACGCCCATCGGGATACCAATTAGAGTCGTAAGGATGATGCCAACAAAAATCGCACCACGCATTTTCTTTACGAGCATAATGACTGTCAGAACGATTCCGATCAACGCGAGCAGTACGCCTGCGGTATTGAGGGTGACCAGGGCCGGAACAATAGCGGAATTGGCGACCATAGTAGAGGAGGCAGCTGCTTCGGCAGTGGTCATGGCCTGGTCAGAACCGATGAGAATATAATTACCGGGGTCAGAGGTGAAGGAGAGAAGTCCTGCGTTCTTTATTCCGATGTAAGCAATGAACATGCCGATACCACCGGAAATGGCGTTTTGGAGACTGTGGGGGATCGCTTTGATAATCATTTTACGGATGCTGGTGACCGTAATCAGGATGTTGATGATACCGCAGATGAAGACCATGGCCAGAGCTTGCTGCCAGGTGAAGCCATAGGCGAAAACCACCGTGTAAGTAAAAAACGCGTTTAATCCCATGCCCGGTGCTTGTGCGTATGGCACGTTCGCATAGAGGCCCATGACCAGAGTACCGATAATGGCGGCGATGATGGTGGCCAGAAAGACCGCTTGCTCGTTCATGCCGGTGGCTGACAAAATCATCGGATTGACAAAAATGATGTATGACATCGCGAAAAACGTGGTGACACCTGCCAAAATCTCCTGAGAGACGTTTGAACCGTGCTCTTTCAGCTTGAAAAACTTTTCCATTATTACCCTCCTGAGGTGTACATAAAAATTGCCGGAAACGGGCCGGCGACTTGAACAAATCACATAATAACTAATAAAAACAAGACTTACAAGAAGATACAACAGCGAATATTCATCAGAAAAGCCATTTTTTTTAGACCTGCTGTCAAAAACATTTGAAAGCCTTCGCACAACTGCCTATAATCCTTGTAGTATTGGAGGAGCGAGCGATGCAAAATAATATTTCATATACCAAAAATATCTTCCCCAAGGCCAAACCGTCAGACGAAAGCGCCCTTGGCTTTGGCCATATTTTTACAGATCACATGTTTGTTATGGATTATAAAAAGGGTGAAGGTTGGCTGAACGCTCGTGTCGAGCCCTATGCTCCACTTTTACTTGATCCGTCATCAATGATTCTTCATTACGGACAAGGTGTTTTTGAAGGGCTCAAAGCTTACCGGAGGGCTGATGGGGGAATCAATATCTTCCGTCCGCGCTTGAACTTTGAACGAATGAATATTTCGAACTTGCGCATGGGCATACCTGAAGTTGATGTGGATTTTTGCCTTAAAGCGCTGCTTGAATTATTGACTGTAGAAAAGGACTGGGTCCCTTCGGCAGAGGGCACTTCGCTTTACATACGCCCTTTTATTATTTCGACAGACCCATACGTAGGTGTGCGTGCTTCATACACTTATAAATTCATGATTATTCTTTCTCCTTCCGGAGCCTATTATCCCGAGGGTTTGAATCCGGTCAGCATTCGCATTGAAGACAAATATGTTCGCGCGGTTCGTGGCGGCACAGGGTTCGCTAAATGTCCGGGCAACTACGCTGCGTCGATTTTATCTCAGG
The DNA here is from genome assembly GCA_964401615.1 of uncultured Oscillospiraceae bacterium. Lineage (GTDB taxonomy): Bacteria > Bacillota > Clostridia > Saccharofermentanales > Fastidiosipilaceae > JAXGQD01. The sequence goes on along the minus strand of CAYNZF010000026.1, from coordinate 11,417 downwards.
AGGAGTCCCACGTAATGGGATTCAGCCAGGTCCTGTGGTTGGACGGTGTCGAGCGTAAATATATCGAAGAAGTCGGCTCAATGAACTTCTTGTTCGTACGCAATGGTGATTTGTATACACCTGAACTCAATGGTTCAATTCTGCCCGGCATCACACGCCGGACCGTACTGGAACTGGTTCGGCATTGGGGCATCAATGTTGTAGAACAGCGTATTTCGCTGGATGAGTTGCTGGCCTGGTCCAAAGCAGGAGAGATTTCAGAAGCTTTTGGTTCTGGGACAGCAGCCGTTATTTCTCCGGTTGGGAAACTGGCTTACGAAGATCAGGAAGTTGTTTTCAATCAGGGAAAAATCGGTGATTTGAGCAAGCGGATATATGAGTACCTGACGGGAGTCCAGTATGGCCGCTTAGCGGATCCTTTGGACTGGGTCATGAGGGTTTGCTGAGCGTTTAAGCCTGTGGCAGAAGCATTTCCTATCTATAATTTGCTCGGTAAAACGAAAAGGCAATCAAGTGTCGCCTTTTTTGGTACAATGGTGGGCACAAGTTAACGGAGGAACACAAATGAGCGATTGGGCTGTATTATTTGATTGTGACGGTGTTATTGTGGACTCAGAACCTGCCTTGGCTGAAATAAGCGCGAAGGTTTTAAATAAACGTGGGTGGCCTGCCATAGCTGAAGATTTTGCCCCATACATCGGAACGGGTGAAGACATATATATTGGCAAAGTGGTCACAAAATACAATGGTATATTTGACGATCAAATCAAAGATGAAATCTACTCAACATACGTTAAAGAAGCCGCGGACTATGTAAAAGGCTTTGAGGGCGGCGTTGATTTGATTAAAAAGCTGCAAGTTGAAGAGATTCCGGCCGTGGTGGCCAGTTCTGCAGCGTCGATCAAAGTGAACGCCAATCTCGCTGCCGTTGGCTTGACGTATGGTGATTTCAACGCGGTCATTTCCGGTGACATGGTCGAAAGAAAAAAACCCTGGCCTGATATTTACCTCAAGGCTGCTGAAGAAGCGGCCACACCGGCTGAACGCTGTATAGTGGTGGAAGACGCGACGGCGGGAATCAGGTCCGGAGTCGCCGCGGGCATGGTGTGTATCGGCTTCACTTCAAATTGCACGGCGGAAGAACTGCTTCAAGCAGGAGCTCATTACATTGCAGAGGACTTTAAAACCATCGCTGCAGTAATCAGCAATTTATCTGGGAAGAGTGTTCATGTTTAAAAAAATATATTATCTCAATCACAGCGGCTTCATCGTCGAGGGGGAAAACACGGTACTTGTGTTTGATTTTTACACGGACGTGGCGCAGATCCTGTCCCGCTTTGAAAATTGCGGAAAACGGGTCTCCTTTTTCGTTTCACACGGACATCAGGACCACTGGAATCCGGATATCTTCACCTTTCGCAACTCCGTACCCAGCCATTATTTTTTGGACAAGTCTTTGGAAGAAGAGGTTAAGGAACTGACTTCGCTCTCAAATTCAAAAACGCAAGTCCATTTTGTACAGGAAGATACCGTGCTCATTAACGAAGATCTGTCAGGTACAGGAATTGACACCGTAATCTGTACGGCTTCAACCGATGAAGGGGTTGCATTCTGGTTGACAGCCGAAGGTCAGAGCTTCTTCCATGCAGGTGATTTAAATGACTGGGACTGGTCCGACGCAGATGGTCCGCAAGTTGAACAGACTTATCGAAGTATTTTACTGGATTTGCAAGAAAAGATAGCCCGGGCAGGCTTACCTTCTCCTCATGTGGCTTTTGTTCCGGTGGATCGGCGTTTACAGGACAAAGCGCTGCAGGGAGCGTGCATATTTTGCGAATATTTTCAACCGACTTACCTCGTACCTATGCACTTGAATGGTGGGAGTGATTTACCTGCGCGTCTGCGAAATATCCCTCCGACGAGTCGACACGAACAATTAAAAAAAATTGAAATCCTTGACTTGACTGAGCCGGGCTGTATGCAGCGCATCTGAGAGCTCCTGGACAGTATAGAAGAACGGTTTCAAATACGGCTTAGGATGCTTAGCCTTTCATTGTAATTACGTCATTACGGCGTTGCCGGAATTAATGCTTGACGTTCTGCGTTATGGATGATATTCTTTTTCGGTGACCGCATGACACGGGCTTTTTTAATACCTGTAAACAGGTAGCCTAAGGAGGTCAGCGAGACTTATTTGGAGGTATCACATGTACGCAATTATCAAAACAGGCGGCAAGCAATATAAAGTCGCAGTCGGTGACGACATTTACGTCGAGAAACTTGAGGGCGAAGCGGGCGATGAAGTTAAATTCACGGAGCTCGTCGGTGCTTTCGGTGACGATGGGGCCCAATTCGGAGACGCGTTAAAAGATTTAGCCGTCACCGGTGAAATCGTTAAGCAAGGAAAACAGAAAAAAGTCATCGTTTTCAAATACAAAGCTAAAAAGGGGTACCGTCGTAAGAACGGACATCGCCAGGCTTACACAAAAGTAAACATAAAGGCGATTGGTTAAGGCGAGAACAGAGATGATCAGCTTTACAGCGAATAGAGATGAAGCAGGCCTGATTACTCGCTTGGAAGCGAAGGGCCACGCAGACTACGACAGACATGGTAAAGACATTCTCTGCGCAGCCGTCACCGCCATTTGTGCCACAACCATCACCGGTTTGACTGATATTTTACAAATACCGCTGGACTATCACATGAATGAAGGCGATATCGAAGTCGAACTCAGTGCACACTCCTATATGGGAGAGGATGCACAACTCCTATTAGAAACCGCGCTGCTGGGCATCAAGCAATTAGCCTTGGACGATGAATACGCAGCTCACTTAGAAGTAATAGACGCATAATCCAAAGAATCCATGGGAGGAATACGAACATGTTTAAAGTAAATCTTCAACTGCTTTCATCCAAGAAGGGTGTGGGAAGTACCAAAAACGGACGCGAGTCCGAGTCCAAACGCCTGGGCGCCAAAAAGGGTGATGGCCAACCCGTTTTAGCAGGAAATATCCTGGTAAGACAACGTGGCACCAAAGTACATCCAGGTAACAACGTGGGAATCGGCAGCGATGATACGCTTTTTGCTAAAATTGACGGCGCAGTCAAATACGAGCGCATGGGCAAGGATCGCAAGAAAGTATCCGTTTACCCTCAGGCTTAATCAAGAATCAATGAATCAATCAGGGAGGGGTTTGGTGTCCTGAGGACGCTGAACTCCTTTTGTGTTCAGGAGTAATAATAATGTTTATCGATCACGCCAAAATATTTGTGGCATCAGGCAAAGGCGGCAACGGCTCCACATCCTTTCGCAGAGAAAAATATGTTCCCGATGGCGGACCTGACGGCGGCGACGGCGGCAAGGGCGGTGATGTCATACTCGTGGCGGACATCAATCTCAGCACTTTACAGGATTTTCGCTACAAACGTAAATATAAAGCTCAAGACGGTGAACCAGGCGGTAAAAGAAAGTGCTTTGGTAAAGGCGGGGATGATCTGATCATTCGCTTACCGGTCGGGTCATATGTAAAGGATGCTGAAAGCGGCGAAGTATTGGCTGATTTTACTGAACACGAGCAGCGCGTGATCATAGCCAGGGGCGGAAAAGGCGGGCTGGGAAACACGCATTTCGCGAATTCGGTCAGGCAGGCGCCTACTTTTGCAAGAGCCGGTCAGCCTAACGAGGAACTCGAGTTGATTATCGAATTGAAGCTGCTCGCGGATGTGGGTTTGCTGGGTATGCCGAACGTCGGAAAATCAACTTTCTTATCGGTAGTATCAAATGCCAAACCCAAAATCGCCGATTACCCCTTTACCACTTTGGAACCTAATCTGGGGATCGTCGAGACGGATTTGCTTACATTTGTTCTGGCCGACATACCCGGTTTGATCGAAGGGGCCAGCGAAGGCCAGGGTTTAGGTACAGAGTTTTTAAGACATGTCGAACGAACCCGTTTACTTCTGCACTTTGTAGACATATCCGGAACGAGTGGGAGAGATCCCATCAACGACTTCGAAGTGATCAACGAGGAGCTGGCCAATCATTCCTCCATTTTGGCCGAACGCCTGCAAATTGTGGTGGGAACGAAGTCTGATATGGCTGAGCCCGCTGCCATGGATGATTTTTCTCGAATAATGAAAGAAATGGGGCATGAAGTGTATTTTATATCCGCTCCGATTCATGAAGGCGTGGATGCGCTTCTGAAGGCCGTAGCCGAACGTCTACAGTCGCTTCCGGTGACCGTTCTCGAGGCAGGTGTGGATCCGGAACACAGGCTGTATAAACTGGTCGAAAGCGAGTTGAAAGTCGAAAAGCGCGACGATGGCTTCTATGTTACAGCCCCCTGGATCGAAAATTTGATCATGTCGGTCAACTTCGAAGACATTGAGTCGATGCAGTATTTCCAACGCACCTTGAAAAAGCGTGGCGTCACCGCTGCACTTGAACAGGCGGGTGTACAAGAGGGCGATACTGTTAATTTGGAAGAATTCCAGTTTGAGTATATCCCATAAAGGGATTTTCGATTTTAAGGTAAGGAGATAATGAGATGCTTACATCAAAACAACGCGCATTCTTGAGGACCATGTCCAATCATCTCGAAGCGCAGTATCAAATAGGTAAAGACGGACTCAGTGAGAACAGCATCAAGCAGATGGATGAATATCTGACCGTCCATGAAATTCTCAAGGTCAATGTTCAAAACAATTTGGATGTCGCAATCAAGGAACTGGCCGCCGAAACCGCGACCCGTTTGAACGCTGAAAATGTGCAGGTGGTAGGGAAGCGTTTTGTGCTTTATCGCCATTCAGCGCAGCAGGCCCAAAAAGGTCGAGCGATAATTTTGCCGAAAAGCAAATGAGGCACAAATCGACGTGCTTGTCGAGGCTGTGCTACAATGTCTTGAATTACGGGTTCAAGATATCATTTAGGTAGGTACGATGAATCAAACGAGAATACAAAATCAACGTTACAAACTCTTCTATACATTGCTTCTGGCTTGCCTGATAGTGGTTTTTTCAGCATCACCCAAGATACACGCTGAAGGGGAACTGCGCTTTGGTTTGTCACAGGACTCTGTCGTCTTGGGTCCGGAAGAAGCAGTCACTGTCAATATCAATTATTTTTGTGATGTGCCTGTCAAGAATGTCAATGTTGTATTGAACAGCCAAGATGCAGGTGATTTCTCAGTTCAGAACATACTGAGTTCTAGCAGCAGTTCGGTCAATGGTACCGGCAGCCTGGGCAGTATCACGATTATCGCTCCGACCACCAGCGTGAGCGGTAACATCGTGTTGAGCGCGACAGCAGAAAATGCGGACGACGCCAGCATCAAGTATGTGGCTCAAGTGACCATTCCCGTGTCAGTAAACCTTCCTCCAGCAGTCGAAACCGAAATATCCGGAACTGCAGCTGAAGCTGAAACCGCTCCCGCGACAACCGCTCCGGCAACGCTCCCAACCCAAGTCGGGGTCAAACTGACTCTGAAATTAAACGGTGTTGGTGACGCGGTTAACGTCAATGTCAGTGAAAACACACCCGCCTTGCTTCCGGAAGGTTACAGCGAAGTGGTAGCAGAAGTACAAAGTCAAAATATCCGTACCTATAAAAAGGCCGGCCGCATGCCGCTTATTTACATAAGTCTGGTTGACGGCGGAGCGGAATCGCTTTATTCCCTCGACGCTGCTCAAGGCTTCGCTTATCGCTTTTATCCGGATGTCTATACAAATATCGGTGGAAAATCAGCAATCGTCACCTCGCTTACAGAACCTGCCCCGGATAACGCCCTGGTCAGTCAGAGTTTAGAATTAAACGGACAGACTACTACTGCCTGGGTCGGTGATTTGAAAGGTGAAGAATATACTGTGATCCGTGCTGAGATCGACGGAAAAGCCACCACGCTTTACCGTTACTCTATAGCCGCAGATGGTGCCGCTACCATTGGCCTGTTCGACTACAATGCTTTGATGAACCCCCCCAGCCCCACACCGATTGCTACAACGACTTTGTCATCATCCGCAGCCGCAGGCGTGACTGAAAAAAACGAGAGTAATACGAAGGACAGCGGTTCAGGAATCGATTGGTTTTTCTGGGTTTTGTTCATCGTTTTTGTACTTATGTCAGCCGGTTTGCTGGTACTTTATTTAAGGAATAAAGCCAAGCGGGATTCACAAGATTACCGTTTGGCTGCCCATCATTACGATGACCCCGGAGTCCATCAAAAGCATTCGGGCAGGTCTGCACAAGGAACATTCAGAGCCGCTGCAGCCCGCAAGCCTGTGAAAGGCATTCAACTCAAAGAGCTGACACCAAATGACTTTGATGATGTCGATCGTTATTTTGCCGAAAGACGCGAGACAGTGCCTCAGCGCCGTGCTGAAACAGCAGCCCGTTCAGGCGTGCGAAAACCACAAGTGCACCAGGTCAATAAGGGCCATGCTCCAAACCACAACGTCAGTGCTCCGCCTAAAAATTACGGTGATGCTCAGCATCATCAGAGCCCCGTGGCGCGTAACCCGCACCGCAGTTATTACAAACCGGATGCGCAGGCCTCAGAAGCCCCGGGCTATGTGAATCGGCAGCGACCGAACAGTGCTGAACCTTTAGTCATTAAACGAGTACGGGATAATTACGATAATCAAAGCAGACACGACGAAGTATTGTTTGATGCCAACGACCAAAGGTACACCGATTAATGAATAAAACGGACCGCCGGCTCCTGCTTGCGATAAAAGTCGCCTATGTTCCCGTCGTGCTTGCCCTGGTTTATTTGGCCGCTTTAAGATTTCCGGACATTTCAGTCTGGCTTTTAGGAGCAATTGCCATTTCAACACTTTTCTTTGGCGAGTTGGCCATCGCCAAACTACCGGCAAAAATAGTTTTTTACATCTTCTTCGGAGTGCTCACGACTGTGGTCGCTCAGCTCAGCTTTAACGCGGTCAACTGGCTCATATCCGGTTCTTTCAAGGGTCTGGGCGGTCTGTGGTGGATCATTCCGCAGACCGTGTCCTGGATTTTAGCGGTGTTGTTCGCTTTTGCCACGAATCGAAAATTTGTTTTTAAAGGTCAAAAAGGGAATTTACTGGCGGAGATGCAGCGATTTTATTTCGCCAGGCTCGGCAGTGGAGTTTTTGTCGAATACATTGGGATGCTTATCCTTGTAAATTTTATCGGTTTACCGGAAGCGTGGTCCAAACTGCTGACTTCGTTCGTGGTGGTCATCGTGAATTACTTGGTCAGTAAAGTGTATGTTTTTAAACACTCAGAATCTGAAAGTTCCGGAGGTTCCGATAAATAAATGACTTACTCAGAAGTTATTGAATATATGCATAAACGTTGGAAATCTGAGATGAGGCTCGGTCTGTCGCGTGTAAAAAACCTGCTGCACGAGTTGGGCGATCCACAGAAACACCAGCATTATATTCATGTTGCGGGAACCAATGGCAAAGGCTCGACAGTCAGCTGCATCGCGACGATTTTAGCCATGTCCGGCCGCAAGGTGGGCGTTTATACTTCTCCTTTTTTGGAACGCTTTACCGATAGGATCCGCATACTTGACGGTGAAAAAACGGTTCGTGAACGATTGACGGATCACTCGGCCGGTGAAATTTCACAAGAAGACATCGCAGATCTTTTTACTGAGATCATGCTCGCATGTGACCGTATGGTCGCCGCAGGAGGTGAGGAAGCCTCTGAATTTGAAGTGCTGACTTCAGCAGCACTGCTATATTTCAGCAGGCAAAACTGCGATGTGGTCGTGCTTGAGACCGGTTTGGGCGGGCGGCTCGATGCCACCAACGCGATAGATTTTGCACAAGTGACGGTAATCACGGCCATGGGCTATGATCATTGCGCTGTTCTGGGAAATACGATGCGTGAAATTGCTGTGGAAAAGGCTGCCATAATCAAGCCGGGGACGAGGCAGGTTTTGCTTTATGATCCTGCGTGGTCAGCTGAAACTGAGAAGGACGCTGAGGATGTGCTGGAGATTGTCGAGGCACGCTGCCAAGAATGTGCTGCACCTTTGACAATTGTGCAGCATTCCGAAATTTCGGATCAGCGCCTCGCCGCGCCAGGACAGTATTTCAAGCTGGTGGATTTTGAGAAAGAATTCTTGACTCCTTTATTGGGCGATTTTCAACTTATGAATGCAGCCCTCGCGATTCGCAGTGTGGTCGCTTATGATGAGCGTTTGAAAACAAGCCCGTACCTCTATGAAGGTTTGAAAATGACGGTGTGGCCGGGAAGACTGGAGCTTGCTGATTATCAGCCTCGCTTGCTCATGGATGGGGCGCACAACCCGCAGGCCGCCAGGGCTTTGGTCAGGAGTATGGAAAAACTATACCCGGAAAAGAATCTCGTGCTGCTGATTGGTGTTCTGAAAGACAAGGATTATCTACAAATCCTGCGAGAACTGGAAGTCGGACTGGGCAGGCGCGTGCGTGCGATCGTTTGTTCGCAGCCGGGCGCCATGAGAGATTTGGCGGCCGCTGAGCTGGCGAACGCGGCGCGCAGCATTTGGACGGGTATGGATGACATTGTTATAATTGAGCAGGTTTCCGTTGAGAAGGCACTTTTGACAGCAAGCGCGATGGCCAATAAAATAGACGCGATCATCCTGGCATGCGGCTCACTTTACTTGATTACTGAGATCAAACACTGTGTTGAGAACTTGCTTCAAACAAAGGCTGAGACCAAGGATTAGGAGGACTGAATTGATGTTTTATGTAAGTACACGTGGTGACGAAACGCGCTATACCGCTGCAGAGGCGATTCTTAAAGGTATCGCTGTTGACGGAGGATTATTGGTTCCTGAAGAGATTCCGCAGTTCAGCGAGCATGATATAGAACAACTTAAACACAAGGATTTTTCGGGACGGGTCGCCTATGTGCTGGCCAGATTTTTGAGTGACTACACTGAATCCGAGCTCCTTGAATATAGCAAGCTGGCTTACAGCGAAGAGAAGTTCGGAGAAAAACCATGTCCCTTGGTACAGCTAAACAAATACAATAACAAATACCATATTTTGGAACTATGGCATGGCCCCACCGCGGCTTTTAAGGACATGGCCCTGCAGCTCTTGCCTTATCTGATGACCGCAGCCATCAGAAAAACAGGCGAAACAGCTGAAGTGATCATTCTGACCGCGACTTCCGGCGATACCGGAAAAGCCGCGCTCGAGGGTTTTAAAAATGTACCCGGTACGCGCGTAGTCGTTTATTATCCGAAGGGCGGCGTGTCAAAAGCACAAGAACTCCAGATGCTTACTACCGAGGGTGATAATTGTCAGGTCATTGCGGTTGAAGGTTCTTTTGATGATGCTCAAAGCGGTGTCAAGCAGCTTTTTTCCGACCGTGATTTGTCTGAAAAACTTGCCTTGCAGCATCAGCGGCTGTCTTCAGCGAATTCCATCAACTGGGGCAGACTGGCCCCTCAAATCGCCTACTACTGGTCAGCCTATGTGGATTTGCTGAACGGTGAAAAGATTCAAGCAGGGGATCTTGTCAATTTTTCGGTTCCGACCGGAAATTTTGGCAATATCCTGGCCGCCTGGTATGCCAATCAGATGGGCTTGCCAATCGGAAAATTGATTTGCGCGTCCAACAGGAACAATGTCCTTTCTGATTTTTTGGCTCAGGGCACATACAACGCCAAGCGCGAATTTTTCATGACACTCACACCCTCCATGGACATTTTGGTCTCATCCAACCTTGAACGCCTTTTGTTCGAACTGTCATATCAGAATCCCGCCTACATCAAAGAACGAATGGAGAAGCTTCAAATTTCGGGGTCTTACAGTGTAGGTCCGGAAATGATGAAGCGTTTACACGAAAAATTCGTGGGAGGCTTCACCGATGATCGCGGCGCAATTCGTACGATCCAGGAGGTTTACGATGAATTTGACCACGTAATCGACCCGCATACGGCCGTCGCGTTTAATGTTTATCGCCGTTACGAACAACGTTCCAAGGATGAGACAGCCGTGGTCTTTGTTTCAACCGCAAGTCCTTTTAAATTTCCGGCGACCGTGTGCAAGGCGATTTTCAACATGCAAAACCCTGCTCAGGATGAACTTTCACTTTTGCGTCCTTTATCAGACGAGAGCGGTCTTGAAATACCGGAAGCTTTGAAAGACCTGGATGAACGCCCCATCTTGCACCACAAAGTCGTGCGAATCGACGATATGAAACAAGACCTCATCGAACTTCTGTCAATTTAAAAGCAAAGTTTCACAATCGTTCAGAATTGGTGCAAACTGAACCCACATTTGTCCGCGATAATAAACATGTACGAGGCAGAAGTACAACAAGAGCAATTCATTTCTTTTTCATTTACCTTCCTCCAGTGCAGGGTTTCGAGCAATCGGAACCCTGAATTGGTTTTAAGGGTCAATTGAAATTTTCTCCCACGTAGAGGTTCCTGCGAGATCTGTAATCGGCACGATGGCTTCATTGATTTTTGCATCACGGCTGAAAAACTGAGTTTCGAAAAACGCTTTGACTCTCGCCAGGCTTTCTCTCATTTCATCGTAGGTCAATCGAAATCCAAGATCTTCAGTAGCTGGGCAGGCAAAAGCGTCCAGTTTCAAAGATTCAGCGATATAAATGGCTCGGTAAGCGTGATAGGCCTGTGTGCAGACAATCATGCTCGGTACTTGATATACGTATTTGGCACGATAGAGGGAGTCATACGTATCATATCCCGCGTGATCAAGAAAAATATCATCATCGTAAATGCCTTGTTCCTGCAAATAGATTCTCATGGTATTGACTTCATCGTAGCTATCGGTGCCATGATCGCCTGAAGCCAAAATTGTTTTGACCTTGCCTGTTTTATAAAGCGTCACAGCCACGTCAAGTCTTTCCTTGAGGGTTTGTGAAGGACTGAGGTCCGCGAAAACTGACGCGCCCAGGACCAAAGCAGTGTAGCTCTGCGGTACGTTGTCTACCGTTCGAAACGATTGCTTACCGATCCGCCTGATCTCGAATTGCAATCCGACAAAAGTAAATACCAGCGCGAACAACAGGCTCATTGCACCAAACAGAAGCTGCTTGCCATGCCGCTTGCGAGCGGCCGCCTTTTTTCGCTTAAGTGGATTTTCCGACTTCTTGTCTGCCACAATACCCGGACTTACATTCTTACTTGATTTGGACATGATACTCCCGTGTCGTTTAAAAAATGGACGATCCGTTTTAACCTAAAAAATGCAAAAGCCCCTGCAAGCAGGAGCTTTTATCTTGGTGGACCCGAAGGGGCTCGAACCCTCGACCTCCGCATTGCGAACGCGGCGCTCTCCCAGACTGAGCTACGAGCCCAAGACCGGCTCATTATAATCCGCCGATCAAAACTCTGTCAAATGCAACGGATCTTCTGAGCAGGCATTTGCCAAATTGCAGGATTTTGCCATCGTCAAGGAT
>CAYNZF010000025.1:7110-26003 GCA_964401615.1 uncultured Oscillospiraceae bacterium | reverse complement strand
GGAGGTTCCTTCTGATGCTGAGATACCAAGTCACAAGTTGCTTTTAAGAGCAGGGATGAGGCCGCCTGTGAGATTACGGTCTACCCGGTTGTATATTTCGCAACCATTGTGCCCGAAGTAGCATGGAATTTACAAGAAAACGTGAAATCGGACGTTGAAAAATATACCGGCGTCAATGTTGAAGCAGTCAACGTGCATGTCAAAGACATTGTGCGTAAAGAGGAGGAAAAGCCCAATGCGCAGAGTCAATAGAGTGATCTTGATTTTGTATTCTTTTATTTTAGCTTTGCTCATTATGTTTCTGCTGCTGCAAATTTTGAATACGTCCTGGGGTGTCGATTACATCAATTTTTTACAAAATATCGCCGGCCACAGCGTGCGCCGCACCGTCGCAGTCGTCGCTCTGGTCGCGGGTTTCTTCGCGTGTGTGGGTACATTGGTCTATGCCTTGCTGAGCAGCCGTTTACACAAATCCAGAATCACAAGCAACGATATCGGCGACATCGATATCGGAGTTGAAGCCATCGAGAATATTGCGCTCAACGCGGCCAAAGCAGCGCAGGCAGGGATAAAAAACGCCAAATCGCGGGTCTATCAAGGAAAAGGCAAGTCGGTCAACATTGTCATGGCCGTCCAGCTTTATTCCGATGTGGAAATCCCGGCACAAATGGCTAAAATTCAGGACCGCGTGAAAAAAGACGTGGAGCGCTATACCGGAATCCCTGTTTCCCAGGTCAAAGTAAAAGTCAATCGTGTGGAACTGGTTGGCGCGAAAGTAGAGCGCTGAAGCGCAAGGGGTGGACGTTAGATGAAGCGCTTGTTTATCCCGTTGATCAATTTTCTGCAAGGGAAAAATCCCGGTGTGGTCGGTGCGCTTACCGGTTTGTTTTTAGGTCTGCTGCTGGTGATTTTTGGTTTTTGGAAAGCGTTTCTGGTTCTGCTTTTAATGATTGGCGGTTACGTTGTGGGCGTAAAATATTTTTCTAATCCGGAGCAATTCAAATTGCTGCTGGATCGGCTTTTGCCACCGGGCCGCTTTAGATAAGCAGCTCGTGGTCAACCTATAGGGAGTTACAATGGGACGTCGTTGGGCGAGAGAAAAAACCTTTCAGCTGCTGTATCAATTGGGCATGCGTGAAGATGGGCAGGCTGAACAAATCAGCAATTACATAAATGCTTTGGGCGAGTCAAGCGAGGTAATCGTGGACCCTCCGAAAAGTTTGCTCCCTGAAGATCTGGCTTACATTCGTGCAGTGGCCGAGGGTGTTTTAGCCGAGCAGGAGGCATTGGATGAAAAGATTCAATCTCTTCTGAAATCGTGGGTATTGGACCGCTTACCCAAAGTTGACCGCGCCTTGCTGCGTCTGGGTGCCTACGAAATTCAACACGTTGCCGATGTGCCGAAGAGTGTCAGTATCAACGAAATCGTAGTATTGGCCAAAAATTATGCGGCTGAAGATGCACATGCTTATATAAATGGTGTTTTGGCCCATTTTGAAAAAATTACTGTCGAGGCTGAAAAGGTCATTGGGCCGGATGCCGAAGAGACGAATCAAGTCCCCGGCGAATCTGAGGTTCAGCAGGATGGCTGAACGTGTTCTGACGGTACGAGAGCTTAACAGCTATATGCAGCAAGCCGTGCGTCGTGCGGCTTTTTTACAACAGCTGACCGTACAGGGAGAACTCAGTAATTTTAAAGCCTACAGTTCAGGACATTGGTACTTTTCACTGAAGGATGCCGATGCGCTTGTGCGATGTGTGATGTTTAAAGGTTACAACCAGGCGGTGGCTTTTATTCCCGAGAATGGCCAGCAGATAGAAATTTCAGCCTCTGCCGATTTTTATATCAAAAATGGTGATTTTCAACTCACGGTCAAAAGCATGCTCCCTGCAGGTCTGGGTCAGCGCTATCTGGAATTTGAAAAATTAAAAGAAAAGCTGAAGAACGAGGGCTTGTTTGACCTTGAACACAAACGTACGCTGCCGTTTCTGCCTAAGAAAATCGGTGTGATCACATCACCCACCGGTGCGGTCATCCGCGACATCATCCATGTACTGGGCCGCCGTTATCCCAATTTTCAGCTTTTGCTCGCTCCGGCCCAAGTCCAGGGTCAAGGTGCAGCTGAAACGATGATTGAAGCGCTGGCTCATCTCAATCAACGTGACGATATCGATCTGATTATTATCGGTCGTGGTGGAGGTTCGGTCGAAGACCTCTGGGAATTTAACAATGAAGCTCTGGCCAGGGCGGTTTATGCTTCGCGCTTCCCGGTGATCTCCGCCGTGGGTCATGAAAGCGACTACAGCTTATGTGATTTTGTGGCAGATCTCCGCGCGCCGACGCCTTCGGCAGCTGCCGAGCTGGCAGTTCCCGAAAAAGCGGAATTGTTGATAGCTCTTGCTGAGCTGAATAAGCGCGCCGGACAGGCTTTGGAAAAACGACTGGAACTGCAGCGCAAGCATTTTTATTCCATCAATCACTCAACGTTCATGCGTCAACCTTTGCGTTTGCTTGATTTACGCAGACAGCGTTTGGAGACTTTAGTCACACGCAGTGTTCTGACGGATCCGCTGAGCCTCCTGGCTGACGCGAGACAAACGCTCGATCAACTCGAAAGCAAGCTGCTTAAGATGCTCCCGGTCCTCTTGAACGCGGCTCAACAACGTTTAACAACACAAAAGCAAAAGCTGTTCACACAAATTCCCTTACTTAAATTGCGCGACAAACGCCGCTTGACAAATGCGGCCGCACGCCTGGATGCTTTGTCACCCTTGCGTGTTTTGGCCAGAGGTTATGCTTTGGTCAGTGATGAGGCGACCGGTAAGGTACTGAGTTCTGTAAAAAATATCAGCATCCGCTCTCGTTTGGAACTGCAAATGGCAGATGGAAAAGTGAAGACTGAAGTACTTGGTATAATAGACGACGAGGCTCGACACAAGGAGAACAATCATGCCCACTAAAGAAAAAAACAAAGCGGTTGAACTGAGCTTTGAAGAAGCCTTGGCCCAATTGGAGCAAGCCGTGGCCGTATTGGAATCCGGGGAAGTCAGCCTGGATGAGGCGATGAAAGCCTTTGCCAGGGGGACTGAACTGGCCCGACTTTGCCAAGCGAAGCTGGATGAAGCAGAAAAACAGATTACCCAGCTCGTGAACGCGGGCAGCGAAGGCATGAAAGAAGTGCCTTTCCCGGAACAATAAACATGGATTACAAATTACAAGCGCAGCAATATTTTGAACGTAGTGAAGAGGCAATTAAGAGATTTCTGCAGGCGCCCCTCGGCCGCGCGGGACTACTTGGGCAAGCGATGCGTTATGCCCTGCTCGCGCCCGGAAAAAGGGTAAGACCCCAATTGCTGTTCGCAGCCGCGGACGCAGTCCCGGGGCGAGGCTCAGCAGCGTCGGCTGAAGCCCTTGACAGACTGGCCGCTGCCGTGGAAATGGTGCATTGCTACTCTCTGGTCCATGATGATCTGCCTTGCATGGACAACGATGACTTACGCCGCGGACGTGCGACGGCCCACATTGTTTATGGCGAAGCCAATGCTCTTTTGGCAGGTGACGCGCTTTTGAATCTGGCATTCGAACTCGTTTTGGATACCCTCGCGTCAGCCTCTGGTGAGGCAGTCAGAACGAGACTGCTCAAGGCAGGGCAGGCTATGGCCAAACGATTCGGGCAGCAAGGAATGATCGGCGGCCAGGTGATCGACCTCTCCTCAGAAGGACAAAAGATCAGCCTTGAAACTTTGGAAGAAATGGACTTGAAGAAAACTTCCGCACTCATCGAAGCGGCCGTCCTGGGCGGAGCAACCGCTGCAGGAGCCAATCAGGAAGAACTTGAATATTTCACCGTTTTTGCCCAAAAGCTCGGCCTGGCTTTTCAAATTCGCGATGATATCCTTGACTGCAGTTCCAGTTCAGCCGCAATGGGAAAAACCGTTGGTAAAGATGCCCGTGATCAAAAATCCACTTATGTCTCACTGCTGGGGATGACGGCTGCCGAGGAAAGAGCTGAAGCAGCGACTGCAGCAGCCCTGGCCGCGCTGGACGCTTTAGCGAAGAGCGGTTGTGAAACCGGTTTCTTGAGTGATTTTGCCGGAGCGCTCTTAAAACGAGATAAATAAAGGAGCATGACCATTTTAGACCGAATTACAAAACCTGAAGATATCCGGACCTTAGATAAGATCGAGTTGGAGCAGCTCGCCTCAGACTTGCGTGTCGAAATCAGTGAAAACGTGGCTAGAACGGGTGGACATCTGGCTTCCAATCTCGGGACGGTTGAATTGACCTTGTCACTTTTGCATTGCTTTGATTTCCGCACAGATAAAGTGATCTGGGACGTAGGTCATCAATCATACAGTTACAAAATTTTGACGGGCAGACGCGCCGAATTTTGTGAACTACGCCAAAAAGGAGGTCTGTCGGGCTTTCCCAAAAGAGAAGAAAGTCCCTATGACAGCTTTAATACTGGACACAGCAGCACTTCAGTCTCTGCCGCGCTGGGGCTTGAGCGTGCCATGAAAATGCAAGGTCAAAGCGGCCGCGTCATTGCGGTGATCGGCGACGGGGCGATGACCGGTGGTATGTTTTACGAGGCCATCAACAATATTGACAACGAAAAAGACGATCTGCTGATTATCATCAACGACAATCAAATGAGCATCTCCGACAATGTCGGAGCGCTTTCGAACCATCTCAACAACTTGCGCGTATCGCGGCGCTACAATCAGGCCAAACGCAGAGGATCTCGCATTCTCCACAAGATTCCGCTTATCGGACAGGGAGCTCTGTTTATTCTTAACAAGTTGAAAGACAGCTTGCGCCTCAAGCTTGTCAAACCAAGTGATCACATTTATTTTGAAACGCTTGGACTGCGTTATTACGGTCCGGTGGATGGGCATGACATTGCGGCCCTGAACCGCTACATGCTGGCGTTGAAGGACCGCAAAGGACCTGCTGTTCTGCACGTCTGCACTCAAAAGGGCAAAGGTTATTCAAAGGCTGAACAGGCCCCATCGCTTTACCACGGTGTCAGTCCATTTTCTTTGGACGAAGGCGTCAGTGAAGTACCGATCAATAAGACAGAAAGTAATTTTACCCAGGCTTTCAGCACGGCTTTACTTGAAGAAGCGGCGCAGGACCAACGCATCGTCGCGTTGACCGCTGCGATGGGACAAGGCACCGGACTTGACGCTTTTGCCGCTCGCTACCCCGAGCGATTCTTTGACGTGGGCATCGCCGAACCGCATGCTGTGACGATGGCTGCGGGCATGGCCGCAGGTGGTCTGAAACCGGTCGTCTGCATTTATTCAACTTTCATGCAGCGTGCTCTTGATCAACTGCTGCACGATGTGGCTTTACAGAATTTACCTGTCGTTTTCGGTGTAGACAGAACGGGTATTGTCGGCAATGATGGTGAAACACATCAGGGGATCTACGACAGTTCTTTTATGAGCGCGGTACCCAATCTGCAGATTCTCTATCCTTCCTGTTATCTTGCCTTGAAAGACGGCCTCCACTGGGCTTTACAAAACAATAATGCTCCTGTGGCGCTTCGTTACCCAAGAGGATCCGAAAACAAACATGCCGCTCTTGCTTATGCTCACGCCAAAAATAAACGCAGCAGCATAGCATCAGGACTTCCTGGACCGCTTACCCTGCGTCCGGGGCGAGATGTCAGCTTGATCGTGCTTGGTCAGCTCTGCGGACAAGCCTTGGAAACAGCTGAACAATTGGCACTCAGCGGTGTTTCTGTCGAAGTTATTGATGTGCAGCGTTTTAAACCTCTGCCCCTTGATTCGCTGATAAGCTCGATTGCCGCCACAAAGGCAGTGGTCGTGCTTGAAGAGCAGGTATCCGCCGGTGGACTGGGAGAACAATTGGCATTGGCCATGCAGGAGCGTGGCTTGTCGCTGCCTTTTGCCTGTCTGCACATTGGGGACTGCCCTGTATATCAAGCCAGTCCCAAAGAAAGTATCCGCGACTGCGGCTTGGACGGTCTCAGCATTGAAGCGAAAATTCGCGAGATTTTGCTGGAAAAAGGGAAGTACAGAACGGCTTGAGCGCTTGCGCTGATGCTAAGATCCAATGATGAAACGGGGTAGGCGATGAAATTCGGTTTGATTTCCAATTACTATAAAGATCCTCAAGGCAGGATGCTTGCGCGCGTCTGCGATTTTTTTACTGCCCGTGGCTGCGAATTGGTCATCGACCGCCAGTCTGTGGATCCTGAGCAATTTGAGCAAGCAATTTCTACTGACTTTAGTGACATTGACATCATGATCAGCATGGGAGGTGACGGCACATTTTTAAATGCAGTTCACGCCATGAATCGCAGACAAGTCCCCATCGTGGGAATCAATCTGGGCAGTGTGGGTTTTCTGACAGAAATTCGGCCAAATGAGGTTGAAGAGGGTTTGAACCGACTTTTATGTGATGATTTCGTCATAGAGGAACGAATGCTTCTGGATGTGTCCTGCGTCGATGCGGAGGGCAATGTGAAATATTCCGAGTTGGCTCTTAACGAGGCTTTGCTTTCGCGTGGTGCCTCACAGCGCATTATTCCGGTGCAGCTGTACTTTGACCAACGCTATATCGAAAACATCCGCTGCGACGGAATTCTGGTCGCGACTCCAACCGGTTCGACCGGCTACGCCATGGCTGCGGGAGGGCCGATTGTCCACCCGGATCTGGAACTGGTGACAATAACACCGATTTGTCCCTATTCGCTGCATAATCGCAGTTATTTGCTCAATCCCTCGACCGAAGTGAGCCTGAAACTGGATCATTACCCTGCGGACGCCACACTGTCGGTCGACGGCAGAAATGAGGTTGCTTTCAAGCGCGGTGATCAGGTCAATGTCAGACGCGCACAAGAAAAACTTCAGCGCATTTGCCTCAATGACAGCAATTTCTTCGAGGGACTGCCGGATAAACTGCGTGGTCGTGCTGACATGTCTCAGACCAATCCCAAACAAGAATGAGTTCGGAAGATGATTGATCGACTTTCAATTCGAAACCTGGCCCTTTTGGAAAGTGCTGAACTCAGCCTGGAGGATGCCTTGACGGTCTTTACCGGAGAAACCGGCGCGGGAAAATCTTTATTGATTTCCGCCCTGGATCTCGTCAGCGGAGGTCGGGCTAACAAAGACGCGGTCCGTAACGGGGCCACATCAGCGCTCGTGGAGGTCGTGTTTTCTGCAGTTGAGCAGCTCTTGCCTCCCCGGGTTCAGGCCGAACTCATGGCGGATGGTTTAGTCGAAGCTGAGCCGGATGATACATTTCCGGATAGTCTGATTCTGTCACGCGAAGTGGCTGCTAAAGGTAAAAATTATTGCAGAATCAATGGTCGTTTTGTCAGCCTGCAACGGCTGCACGAAGTGGGTGCCTATCTATTGGATATTCAATCTCAGCGTGACCAGGCGGCCTTGTATGATGTGAAGACCCACTTGCCCCTGCTGGATCGTTTTGCCGGGGAGGAACTTCATGAGAAACTAAATACCTACCAGGAACTGCTGAGCGAGCGGAAAAATCTTTTGCGTGAACAAAAGCAATTGGGCGGCAATCCTGCGCAACGAGCGCGGGAGCTCGATCTCTTGTCCTATCAGATTGAAGAAATCGATAAGCTGGCTCCTCGCAGCGATGAGGACGAAAAGCTCAGAAAACATCGTTTGCTTTACCAAAATTCAGCTAAAATCCGCCGATCGCTGGACGAGTGCATAACGCTATTAAGCGCGGATGGCGAGGATTCGCTTCTAGCCCGACTCGACTATATTTCAGCCCGTCTTCAAGAGGTGGCCAGACTGGACGAGCGTTGGAGAGAACAAGCTGAAAGGGCCGATCTGCTGCGCGAGGAAATGTCTGACTTGTCGGGCGAATTAAACAGCCACCGCGAAACAATCGAGGATAAGCCCGATCTTTTGGATAAAATTGAACTGCGACTTAGTCAACTGGCTGATTTAAAAAGAAAATACGGACCCGAATTGAAAGATGTCACGGATTTCAAAGCACATGCCGAACAGCGCAGGGATGAACTGGAGGCGGCGGAGAGCAGGCTCGTCGAAATTGATGAAAAACTGCATGTCAACCGCCTTCTCTTACAAGAGGCTGCCGACGCGTTGTCAAAGGTACGTCATAGTGCAGCGGGCCGCTTGAGTGCAGCCGTTGAATTCGAACTATCTTCCCTGGGTATGAAAGAAGCTGAATTTAAGATCGCCTTCGCTGAAAATACCACCGTGTACGGCCCATACGGCCTGGATCAGCTGCAGTTCATGATTTGCACGAATCCGGGGGAAGATTTTAAGCCCCTGGCCAAAATAGCCTCAGGTGGTGAATCGGCTCGTATCTTGTTGGCAATCAAACTGATTTTGACGTCGGGTCACCCCAATGCGACCTTGATTTTTGATGAGGTGGATTCGGGTGTCAGCGGTCAGACCTGTACTTTGATCGGTGAAAAATTGCAGCGTTTAGCCGTAGAAAACCAGATATTCTGTGTCACTCATTCGGCCCAGATCGCTGCCTGTGGCCGGCAGCATGTATTGATCGCGAAATCAATCAACGAAGGTCGTACCCATACCCAATTGATCACCTTGAAAGAAGATGAACGCAAGCATGAACTGGCCCGTTTGCTCAGTGGTGAAGAGGCCGCGGGTGCTGCAGCGGAAGTTGTGGCAGGATTATTGGACCGTGCCCGCCAATTCGATCAAAGCTTGCTCAAGTGACTGCACATCCTCAGGCAGTGGCATTTCAAAATGGAGCATAGCTTTGCTGTAAGGATGAACAAAGCGCACAGAATATGCATGCAAAGCTTGATGAGCTAAGTTAGAACTAAGTTTTTCCAACTCGACGTATAGTTCGCTGCCCACCCTGTCAAGCAGGCTTTGACGGCAGGCTTTGTCGGGGGGATAAAGGCTGTCGCCAAAGAGAGGGAAGCCGCTGTTTTGGCAATGGACGCGGATTTGATGTGTGCGTCCGGTGAGCAGTCTGAAACTCAGTTTGGCTGCGATACCTGGCCTCTCGCCGTATGTTTTCAGCACATCGAAGTGCGTCTGGCTGACCTTGCCATCAGCTCTCACTTCCCGTTCAATGATGCTGCCATCTTTCCGCCCAATCGGTGCGTCGATGAGCCCGGTCATTTTGCTTGGACAGCCGATTACCAGGCCGAGGTAAGTTTTTTCAACTGCAACGTTGGTGAGGCTGTAGTGGGCCTGACCGGATTTTGCCAGGATTATGATGCCGGAAGTGCCTCGATCAAGGCGCGTTATGGGGTGAAGACGGTATTCACTCAGACGTGTGATGAGACTGTCGCTTTCGCCTGTGTAGCTGGGATGAGTGAGCAGACCGGCAGGTTTACCAACCACCAGGAACCATTCATCTTGATAATAGATGGGTATGTCGCTTTGCATGGAGACAAGCTCATCCATGGGCAGCTCGCTTTCCGCTTCATATTTAAGCTCAACCAGATCACCTTTGAAAAGCGGATCAATCATGCGCTGAGCTTGTCCATTGACCAGCAACTCACCGTGGAGTCTTACTTTCTTGACCTGAACACGAGAAAAATGGTGCCGTGAGACTAAAACCTCGTGCGCCTTTTTACCATCATCTTCTTTTATTACCACAAATTGATATTGCACAGTGCCTCCTTGCTAGTCCATATTCTAACATTTCTGTGGTATAATTTTGCAGATAGTATTTGGATGGTCTAACGATCACTTGGCACTATTTCGTCGCATCAGCGACAGTGATATGGATTTGCAATTTGAAAATTGAATATAGGAGGTGATTGCCATAGAGTGGTTAAAAATATTAATTGGCGTACTGGTGGGCATTTTACTTGGTACCGGAGCTACTGTATTGCTATATCGCATGGGGTTCAGCAAGAAAAAATTGGAACTCGCGCATGAGATAGAAAAGCAAGAACAGGAAGTTCAGCTCATGTTGGGCGAAGCTCAAAAAAGCGGTGAACAAAGAAAACGCGAACTGCTGCTACAAGCCAAGGAAGAAATCCACCGTACCAAATTGGATTTGGAACGCGACACGAAAGAGCGCAAGTCGGATCTTCAAAAAGAACGACAGAGGATCGATCAAAAAGAAACGGCATTGGATAAAAAAATCGAGATGCTGGAGCAGAAAGAAAACCTGCTCACAGAACGTCAACAGGCTGTAATGGAGAACGAAGCCCGTGTGAAATCGCTTGAAGACGAAAAAGTCCGCGAAATTGAGGCTATTTCACGTTTGAGCATGGAAGAGGCCAAAGAACTGGTTCTCGAAAACGCTGCTAAAACTTATCGACATGACATGGCCATGATGTTAAAACAAATGGAAGCAGAAGCTCATGAAAAAGCTGAAGAAACGGCCAAGGAAATTGTCGTAGGAGCAATTCAGCGCTATGCATCCGATTATGTGGCCGAAACCACTGTTTCAGTGGTGAACTTGCCCAATGATGAGATGAAAGGCCGTATTATCGGTCGTGAAGGCCGCAATATCCGTGCGATTGAGACGATTACCGGAGTTGATTTGATTATCGATGATACACCTGAAGCAGTGATTCTTTCCTGCTTCAATCCGATACGCCGTGAAACAGCTCGCTTAACTTTGGAAAAACTGATTCAAGACGGACGTATCCATCCGGCTCGTATTGAAGAAATGGCGACCAAGGCGAAGAAGGAACTGAACCAGGTCATCAAGCAGGAGGGTGAGAAAGCGATTTTCGAAACCGGCGTGATCGGTGTTAACACCGAAATCGTCAAACTGCTTGGCCGCATGCATTACCGGACCAGTTACGGTCAAAATGCCTTGCAGCATTCCATCGAAGTGAGTCTGTTGTCAGGAATGATTGCAGCGGAACTTGGTTTG
Organism: uncultured Oscillospiraceae bacterium; assembly: GCA_964401615.1. Lineage (GTDB taxonomy): Bacteria > Bacillota > Clostridia > Saccharofermentanales > Fastidiosipilaceae > JAXGQD01. Next base: position 15,151 of record CAYNZF010000025.1, on the reverse strand, counting down.
GATGTTGAGCTGGCCAAACGTGCCGGACTCTTACATGATATCGGCAAGTCGGTCGACTTTGAAATGGAAGGAACGCACATTGAACTGGGGGCCAATTATGCCCGCAAGCACAATGAACCGGAAGCGGTTGTCAATGCGATTGAATCGCATCACGGCAACGTTGAAGCGACTTCACTCATCTCGTGCATAGTAGCCGCAGCGGATGCGATTTCGGCTGCCAGACCCGGTGCGAGACGAGAAAACCTCGAAACTTACGTCAAACGGATTCAGCGCCTGGAAGAAATCGCTGACAGCTTTGAAGGGGTTGAGAAGAGTTTCGCCATCCAGGCGGGCAGGGAACTGCGTGTCATGGTCATTCCTGAACAGATGACCGAAGATGAGATGATTCTGAGGGCTCGAGAAATTTGCCGCCAAATCGAAGACGAATTGGACTATCCCGGACAGATCAAAGTTAACATGATCAGAGAAACTCGCATAAGTGATTACGCGAAATAAATGCAATCCAGCACATAAGAGTACTTCTTTGTCACGCTGCGGCGTGACGGAGAAGTATTTTTTATGGAAAATGCTTGGAAAAAGTACCCTTTAGGGCTTAGTTTTGCTATGATGTCAGCGTATGCCTCGACAGCCACAACAGAAAGCAGGTTTCAGTGAATATCATTTTCATAGGGGACATCGTCGGAAACGCGGCGATCAAAGCGGTCAGTGCTGAACTTCCTGCCCTGAAACAGAAGTATAAATGTGATTTTGTTATCGCGAACGGCGAAAATGCGGCGGGCGGTCTGGGAATGACCTCACAAATTGCCGCTCAGCTGTATGCGGCCGGTGTCCAGGTGATTACTCTGGGCAACCATACCTGGTCCAAACCTGAACTTCTGAAATCAATCGATCAAGATACCAAAATGCTTAGACCTGCCAATGGTTTGGCGGATTGGCCCGGCAAAGGTTACGCGATATATCCGATTGGCGGGCGAAAATTGGCCGTCATCAATTTACTGGGTCAGGTTTACATGTCGCCGGTCCAGTCACCTTTTACCGAAGTGGAACGCATTCTAAAAATCTTGAAAAAAGAGAATGTCAAGCACATTTTGATTGACATGCACGCTGAGGCAAGTGCGGAAAAAATAGCCATGGCTTACAGTGTCGCGGGTCGAGTGAGTGCGGTATGTGGAACCCACACGCATGTTCAAACCGCGGATGAGCGCATACTTGAAGAATTTACCGGATACATCACAGACGTAGGGATGACAGGACCATATGACAGCATCATTGGCATGCAGATCGAAAGTTCGCTGCGCCGACTGGCCCAGCAACTTCCATCACGGTACCTGCTTGCAGAGGGTCCGATCAGCTTTCAGGCTGTTGCCCTGTCTTTGGAAGATGAAACAGGACGCTGCCTCGCAATAGAGCGCATCAACTTAAAAGCTAAAATTTATTAATAGAGAAGAGATAAAAGTAAGATGACCCAAAACAAGGCGTTCAACAAGAAACAAACGACCATGGCTTATATCGGTTTAATGCTGCTCGTCATTATCGATCAAATCAGTAAAATCTTCATAGACCGAAATTTAAGTGATTCAGAAAGCATTCCAGTTATTCCGGGTTTTTTCTTCTTGGATAAAACCTACAACCGCGGTGCGGCCTTTAGCTTCATGGCCGGACAGGACTGGGGCATTTATGTGCTCTCGACAATCTCTGTGATCGCGGGATTGATTTTTATTTATTTTGTTTATCGTGCTCAATCTAAATTTGGCAAGTACCTCTTCATGATGCTGGCCGCCGGCACGATCGGAAATGGTATTGACCGTATTCAAAACGGCTATGTCCTTGATTTTTTTGATCTCCACTTCGGGTCTTATATTTTTCCTACCTTCAATGTGGCGGATTGCTACTTAACCGTGCATGTCCTTCTCATTGTCCTGTTGATCATCTTGAAAAAATATAATCCTGAACAAGACCTTGACCTCTACCTGGAAAAACCGGAAGCGACGGAGCTGCACCATGATGAATGAAAATTCTGAACGCTGGCTTTTTGTGCCGGAACAGGGGGGAGAACGCGCAGACGTTTATTTGCTTGGACAGATTGAGGAGCACAGACCCGGAATCAGCCGGGCACAGCTCAGACATTGGTTCGATGAAGGCCGCATCCTCTGCGATGGAAAAAAGATTAAAAGCGGTGAGAAAACAAAAACCGGGCGTGCTTTTGAAGTTTGCCCGCCGGACGCGGTGACGTTAGCTGAATTGCCTTTGCCCCAGGTCATGGAGCTTGATATCCGCTATGAAGATGACTATTTACTCGTTGTGAACAAGCCCCAGGGTCTTGTGGTCCATCCGGCTGCGGGCCATGCTCAAGACACACTTGTCAACGGCTTGCTCTACCATTATGGGGACCAATTATCCGACGCACAGGGTGTTTTCAGACCGGGTATCGTTCATCGCATCGATAAAGACACCTCGGGTTTGCTTCTTGTGGTCAAAGATGTGCGGGTGCATGCCAAATTGGCCAATGCGTTGCGTAAACACGAGATCAAACGACATTATGTCGCCCTTGTATACGGGCATGTGACCGCTGAATCAGGCACCATCGATATGCCTATCGGTCGAGCCGCGGATGATCGGCAAAAGATGACCGTGCGGGCGGATGGCCGGTCGGCCGTGACTCATTTCAAGATCAAGGAAAAACTCAAATCGATGACCCTGCTGGACCTCGATTTGGAAACCGGTCGCACACATCAAATTCGTGTCCACCTTAAGTACATCGGTCATCCGGTGGTCGCAGATCCGGTCTACGCGCCGCGAGGGGAAACTTACGGCTTGCATGGCCAGGCACTGCATGCTTCCGCGTTGGATTTTATTCATCCGGTCAGCGGGCAGGCCATCCACGTGGAGGCAGAACTGCCCGATTATTTTCTGGAATTGATCACTCGGCAAAGAGGCTGAGTTCATTAGCGTGTATAATATAATGAAAAAACAGGCTGGCACTAAAAGGTGATGGATGGAAGACAAACTTTACATAAATGACATAAACGATCTGAGTATGCTCAGCGGCGCGCTTAACACGCATTTTCAAGAACTTGAAAAACAACTGAATGTACAAATCGAAATCCGCCTGGATGGCTTGGAAATCAGCGGTGAACCGGAACCGGTGCAAGCCGCGCACGTGATTTTGGAAAAGATGCTGACCTTGAACAAAAACGGGATAACTCCTGATGCTCATGCCGTGCACTATCTTTCTGAAATCGCCTCTGAACAGAAATTGAGTGATGTGAAAAGTTTCGCACCGAACGCGGTCTGCATTACCGCCAAAGGGCGCCCCATCAGCAGTAAAACTCAAGGTCAAACCCGATATATCGAAGCGATGCGTAAAAACGAAGTGACTTTTGCCGTTGGTCCTGCGGGAACGGGTAAAACTTTTCTTGCGGTCGCGATGGCGGTTCAGGCGTTCAGACAACAAGAGGTAGAACGGATTATTTTGACAAGACCTGCAGTTGAAGCCGGTGAAAAACTAGGTTTCCTGCCCGGTGATCTACAGACCAAGGTCGATCCTTACATGCGTCCGTTGTACGATGCACTGTTCGAGTTGATGGGTCCGGAACAATATTTAAAAAATCTGGAAAAAGGTTCGATTGAAGTTTCACCCCTGGCTTATATGCGGGGCCGCACCTTGGACTCCTCCTTCATTATTCTCGATGAAGCCCAAAATACGACGATGGAGCAGATGAAAATGTTTCTCACGCGCATTGGTTTCAATTCGAAAGCGGTGATCACCGGTGATGTGACTCAAGTTGACCTGCCCGTAGATAAAAAATCCGGTTTAAAAGGCGTCAGGCACATCCTGAAGTCGGTCGAAGGTCTGAGTTTCATCGATCTGGATCAAAGTGACGTTGTGCGCAATGGTTTAGTCCAACGCATCATCCGTGCTTATGAGGCTTATGAAAAGGGGGGACGTTCCCATGGCTCGTTCACCTAGATCAGAGAAGCGGCCGGGGATCCGTGCACGGAAAACCGCTGCGTCAAACATGAGCAACGGGCTGAACAACAATTCAGCGACGGCCTGGGAGTCCATGCAAACGGGCGCGTATTTCTGGCGTCAAGTCAAAAGTTTTTTCGGAAAATATTTCATCAAGCATGCGAGTCAAATTTTGCTCTTCTTTTTTCTTGTCGCTGCTTTGACCGCATTCACATATGTGGTTTCATTGCCTGAGCGTTATGAAGTCAATGTGGGAGATGTTTCTCAGGTCGACATCACCTCGCAAAGGGATATCATCGACCGGGAAACAACCAATCGCAGAGCTGAACAGGCCGCATTGAACATCCCTCAAGTCTATAAGCGATCCGTTGAAGAATCGGATTTAGCGGTCGCCCGTGTGCAGCTGTTCTATTCCCTGGTTGACCAGACAAGGGCCGAATTGAAAGAAATCGCCACCCCAAAGGTAAGCCCCCCTGCTGTAACCCCCACCACCACGACTGCTGCTGCGACTGTTACAAGCACACCGGCCGCCGCAGAGACGGCTGCTTCCTCAACCGCATCAGCTGGTGGCGGCAGCGCGACTGATCCCGCCGCTTCGACAGCCCCTGCCGCAACGACCCAAACCGTCCCGACTCAGACCACAGCCGCTACGACACCGACAGAAACGCCGAGCTCTCTGCTGACCTACACCCCTGAACAAATAGATACCTATGCCCAACGCTTGATCAACCGCAGTTCCACCAGTTTGGGTTTCGAACTGCTGACACAACATGCCAGCATGCTGATCAGCTTGGAAGACTCTTTTTACCAAAGCATCAAGGAACAGTCCATCACCATCGCTCAACAAATCATGAGCAATGCTCATGACAGCGCCGGACTCAGTGCTGAAATAGACGCACGTGTCCAAGACCTCACGCAGAGCGTAAATTTGTATAAAAATGAATATGCCAGCGTCGCCAGTGTATTGACTGCTTTTCTAAAACCCAATGTCATGCTGGATGAAGACGCGACCGAAAAAGCCAGAGCGGCTGAAAGCGCACGTATTTTCAGCAACCCGACCATGATTCCGGCAGGCACTCGCATACTAAGTATAGGCGACGTGATTGATGCTAAAACCTACGGCTATCTTGAAGAACTTAATCTGATACAACAACCGGGCTTTGATTACACATTGCTTTTTCAGATTTTTGCCCTCATGACGGTTATCGCACTTTCTGTGGTGGTGTTTTTGTCAGTTAAATTAAAGACTCACTCAAAGAGCAGGCGCGACATTTTGTTGATTTTACTCACGATTATTTTCATATATGTGCTCGCTGCTTTTTTGACAAAATTTTCGGTTTACGCGGCACCGCTCTATTTTCTGGCCATTGTTCTGACCATTCATTTTAGCTTCGAAATCGGTATTGTGATATCCATTTTGACGACCATCGCGTTGATTCCGTTTATCTCGAGTACAGGCGCCTTATTTACAGTCTTGTTCGGACTGTTTTGCATATCCCTAATCGCTGAAGAACTTAAAAAGCTGCGAAATAACGCCTGGCTCATCGCTGTATCACTGTTCAGCCCTGCGCTCATGGTCGTGGTATATGGAGTTTTGGTAAAAAATCCATGGGGTACGATCGGTCAAAATGCCTTGATTGCCGGACTCTGCGGCGGTCTGTGCGCTGTCGCTGCCTTGGGTGTCCAACCACTTTTGGAAATACTCAGCTCATCTGTTTCAGCTACTCACCTGATCAAACTCGCTCAACCCAGCCAGCCCTTGTTGAGAAGACTCTTTCTCGAAGCCCCCGGGACGTATCAACATTCCATGATGGTCGCCAATCTGGCTGAGAAAGGGGCTGAAGTCATCGGCGCGGATTCACTGCTGGTGAGGGTCGGTGCGTATTACCATGACATTGGCAAAATGGATCACCCCGAAGTTTTCACAGAAAACCAGACGGACTATAACCCGCACGACTATCTGACTCCCCAGGAAAGCGTTTCTCTGATCATCGGGCATGTAGAAGGCGGGCTGAAAACCGCTCGCCGACACCGCTTGCCTTTGCCGCTGCAAAACTTCATCTTTGAACATCACGGCAATACTCTGCAAGCTTCGTTCTACTACAAAGCGGTAGAGGAAGCCGAGCTGAAAGGTGAACCGGTGCCAAGCGAAGATGATTTCCGCTACCCCTGGCCGATTCCTGCCTCCAGGGAGACGGCGATCGTGATGCTGGCGGATTCATTGGAAGCGGCCATCCGCTCCACCCAAACCAAGGATTTAGCGGGGGCCGAAAAGGTCGCGCGCAATATCGTAAAAATCAAAAATGAACAGAATCAATTGATCAATTCAGGCTTGTCATATCAAGAAGTTGAACAGCTCATATTGTCTTTTGTACAGACTTATCAAGGTCAATTTCACGAAAGAGTGAGGTATCCGGATGCACGTCCAGTTTCTAAACACCCAAAGCAAATACAGCCTTCAAATTTATAAAGCACATCTGACTGAAGCGCTGGAGCTAGCCTGGGAAAGCATACCTGCTTTTTCCAGAGGAGCATTGAAAAACGTTCAACCTGAGCTCAGTTTGAGTTTTGTGGGGCCACGTCAAATGAAAAAAATCAACCTGGAGGCTCGTTCCGTGAACGAGACCACGGATGTACTGTCCTTTCCTTTGCATGAATTTTCGGAAGGCAAAACACCGGCTGTTTTGGATGCTGCCGCACTATTTCCGCTGGATGAAAGCGCGGCGATGGCGAAATTCACCTCTGAGCAGCCCTCGCCGGCCGCGCCTCCGGAGCTGGCGATCAATTTGGGTGATATTGTCATATGCCCGGAACGCGCGACTGCGCAGGCCACTGAGTACGGGCACAGTTTTGAACGCGAATTGATATTTTTGGCTCTGCACGGCTTTTTACATCTTGTCGGCTTCGATCACGCCGAAGCCGCAGGCGAGAAAAAAATGCGCAAATTACAAAGCAGCTTAATGGATAAACTCGGTCTTTCGGTCGCGGAAACTGCTGTAGATAGAGTGCTGCAGCCTGGCCCTCAAGCGGAACTTGTTTCAGCAAACGCGCAGATTGCCACTCCCAAAGGTTTCAAATCGGGTTTTGTCGCGATTGTCGGCCGCCCCAACGCCGGAAAATCAACGCTCTTAAACCAGCTGAGCGGTGAATATCTGGCCATCACCTCGCACAAGGCCCAAACCACGCGCACCAACATTCGCTGCATCATCGACACAGATAAAGCGCAGTGCATCTTTATTGATACCCCGGGCTTGCACAGCCCCAAACACAAGCTGGGCAGCTTCATGATGGATGGAGCATTGGGCGCTATCAAGGACAGCGACGTTGTCTTGTTCATCATGGATGCTTCGAAACGTTTTTTGACCAAACATGAACTCGAACTCGCCAAACAGGCTGAAGCTGCGGGCCGACCGGTGCTGCTGGCTATCAATAAGATCGATCTTGTTGATAAGCCGGAACTTTTGCCCTTAATCAAGCGAATAGCCAAAGAAGTGAATTTTACGGCCATTGTACCGATCTCCGCCCTGAAAGGTGACGGTTCCGCGCTGCTGCTGGAAGAAATCATCAAATGTTTGCCTGAAGGCCCGCGTTTTTACGCACAGGAGGATTACACCGATCAAACCGAGCGCCAGCTGGCTGCCGAATTGATTCGTGAAAAAATCCTGCGTTTTACCAATCAGGAAATCCCTCATGGAACCGGCGTAATCATTACCAGTTTTGAGGAGGATTTTCTGGATGGCACGGATGATGAGTACGCCCGCAGTTTCGTCAAGATACAAGCCGATATTCTTTGTGAACGAGAGACGCATAAAATCATTTTGATCGGCAAAAACGGCTCCATGCTCAAACGTATCGGCAGCTCTGCGCGCATTTCCATCGAAGAAATGCTGGGCTGCAAGGTCTTTCTGGAACTTTTTGTCAAAGTGCGCCCGGACTGGCGTAACCGTCCCTCCATATTGGGCGAGCTGGGTTATCAAATGCCGCAGGAAGAGAAATCTCCGCGCAAGAAAAATTGAGAGATGAGCCTTCTTTCACTCAAAGCACTGATTTTAAGAGCTAACCCGGCGACGG
>CAYNZF010000025.1:4493-7100 GCA_964401615.1 uncultured Oscillospiraceae bacterium | reverse complement strand
TATGTCAAACTCTTGAGCAGCGAACAGGGGCTGACGGAAGTTTATGCGCGCGGTGCTTTGCGTCAAAAAAGCCCGCTCCTGGCTACGACTGAGGCTTTCAGCCTCTGTGAATTCACGCTTTTCACAAACAAGGAAAAATATTATGTCAATCAGGCGAATTTCACCTACCCCTTTTCAAAACTTAAACAAAGCATAGAAGCCTTGACCGCTGCTGCGCATTTAGCTGATATCGCGATTGATATAGCTCAAACGGTGGAAAGCGCTGACGAACTTTACAAGTTAATGGTCTACGCGTTTTATGCCCTGGAGCAGGCTGTTGACCGGGGAGTCGAAGCAATTCTGGCAGTCACGCACGCGACTGAAATCCGCTTGCTTGCTCTGGCCGGCTATCGGCTGGATTTTTCACCCTGTCCCCATTGTCGACTGCCTTTGCGAGAGATTCGGGATTTGTACTTTAGCTTTCCGCGGATGAGTTTTTTATGCGGTCTCGAAGGAAGAAAGCTGTCCTCCAACGTGGAGTACCGCAATCATCTGAATTGGGAGCAAGCGAGTAATACCTATTTGGGGCAGGCCATCTGGCCGATTTCTCAAGCATTGTATGGAGCATTGCTTTATTTTGCCGATGCGCCACTGCAGCGTTTGTTTGCTTTTAACATCAGCAAAGAGGTTGAAAAGGAGCTGTCGGCTTTTACGCAAGCCTACCTGACGGCTTGCCTGGAAAAAAATTACCGGCGTCTGGGCTACTTATTGCAGCTTTCAGGCGTCATCCCCACATAAGACACAGTTGTTATTTGCAGCTTAAGTTGTGACCTCTTCCTGCTAATAGTTCGGCACCTGCTCGAGAACTTCTTTTAATTCATCCAAGGTAGAAACATAATGGGCTGTCCACTCTTCCGGGAAGAGCTGGCGGTAATCCGGTCTGGCGTAGCGTTGATCAAGCAGCAAAATGAGGCCCTTGTCATTTTCACTGCGGATAAGGCGCCCGGCAGCCTGCATGACCTTGCTGAATCCGGGAAATTGATAGGCATACTGGTAGCCCTGATGATTGGCCTCGTTGAAATATTCTTTCATGAGCTCGCGCTCGGGTGAAATTTGGGGTATACCGGTTCCAACGATGATGACACCGTGCAGACGTTCACCGGTGAGGTCGATGCCTTCACCGAAAACCCCGCCCAGCAGCGCTATGCCCAAGAGACTGCGCGCATTGCTGTCGCGGTCAAATTTGGCCAGAAAGGCACGCTTCTGAGCATCTGTCATGCCTCTGGACTGTACCAGAGTGTCGACAGGGCGATCCTTGAATAAGCGAGCGAAAAGCGGCAGCGAGCTTTCCATGTAAGCATATGAGGGAAAGAAGAGCAGGTACTTGCCCGGTCGGGCGAGCAGCGTATTGGCGACCAGCTTAACGAGGGTGGAGAGTGACTTGGGCCGTTCGTTGTAGGACGTTTGAATTGAATCGAACACACAAAGCGTGAGGTTTTCCGGCGGGAAGGGAGAGGGCAGAATCAGAATGTCCGGCTTATCGTCGCGCGAGTTTCCACAAAAAGCCACAGAAAAATAGGGCATAGGTGAGAGTGTGGCGGAAAAAAACACCGCTGCGTGCTGGTCGCGATACAGCGCGATAAGCCGATCTGAAGCATCCAGGCAGAGCAGGCGCATTTGCAAGCGGTTTTGCTCAATTTGCGCAGAAAAAACGTAACGATCGTTAAAAAACTCATCCGCCACGCGCAGAAAAAACAAAGCCGAGAAATAAAAATCCAGCACATCGCGCTTCCTGGCCAGATCGTGAAGGTCGTCTAACAGATCACGAAGGACAAAGGTCAGCCCTCTAAGCGCTTTGAGAAAATTGGCCGGTACTTGCCTGATTGCTCGAAACCCTTCGGCTTGCATGATCCGGGAGACGTCCAGTTCTTTTTCCAGCACATCGAAAGCCGGCTGCTGCAATTTCATCGCTGCATTGAGCGCGTCCATGTAACGTTTCAGAGGCGCAAAATACCGTTCCTGCTCACCCCGTAAATCCTTTATCACAAGCGCGGCTTTGTCGACCTGTGCATCGGTCAGAGTGGCACTGTACATTTCGCGCATGCGGTCAGGTAAATTATGGGCTTCATCGACCAGCAGGGCAAAATGGGCTTGCGGCATGTTGAAAAAGCGCTGCAATCTCACCCTGGGATCGAAAGCGTGATTGTAGTCCCCGATGATGATGTCACAATAAAGAGCGGCGTCCAGGGAAAGTTCGAAAGGGCAGAGCCTGTGTTTGCGGCCCATTTCCTGCACCCGTTCAGCGTTGATGGTAAAATTCAGCAAGAGCTCAGCCAAGCCCGCTTGCAGATTGTTATAGTAGGCCGTGGCATAAGGACAAATGCGCGCGTCGCAGTACAGCTCCGGAGCCAGACACAGCTGCTCTTTGGCGGTCAATGTCAAACGCCGCAAGGCGAAACGCCCTTCGGTGAGGTCTTCCAGGGCTTCCTCCGCAACCATGCGCGTTGAGGTTTTGGCGGTCAAATAAAAAATCTGTTCAACTAAATGAGCACCCAGGGCCTTTACACTCGGATAAAGTGTCGACATCGTTTTGCCTGTGCCGGTGGGCGCTTGAACCAGCAGAGGTGT
>CAYNZF010000025.1:0-4483 GCA_964401615.1 uncultured Oscillospiraceae bacterium | reverse complement strand
GAATATCTCGCAGTCGTCCTCGACTTTCTTGCAGTTTTTCAGCACCTGCTGCATGAAAGTCTTCTGGCCCTCCCTCAGATGGGGGTAGGGAAAGCGCATCTGCTTGATATCTCGATCACGACGGGCCCGATAGTCACGAAAATCACGGGCAAAATCGAGATAACGCACGGCCGTCATTTCGAACCACTCTTCCAGCGCGGCGAAGCTTTCGCGGCGTTCCAGCATGAAACTTTGCAAGTCTTCGCTTGAGACATAGGCGAGCATGTAGCGTTTTTCCCTGGTCGAATAGTCCTGCAAGAAGCGTCTTCTTTCGATTTCATCATCCGCTGCAATCGTCTGCAAAAGCGCGTCACGCTCAATCAACGCGTACATGTAGCAGTACATTTTGCATTGCGCCCAGTGTAGAGGTTCACCGCGGGTGGAGAGTTCAGCGACTGGAATCGCCACGGATTTGACCTCGATGATATAGCTTTCGTCACGACTGTGTGCGACCACGTCAGCCCGACCTTGAATACGCATCGCAAATTCACCGCTGGTATAATCGGCCTTCAAGCTGTATTCGCTTTCATAACGCATCTCGGGGTCTGATTTGGACAATTTTTTAAAAAAAGCCTGGTGGACCCGTGTACCCTCGACACCGCTGAGATCAGAAAAATTCAGCGGAGAAAGCCCACCCTCCTGATGCACGAAAGAAACCAGCTGGGTAACGCCTACCACGACGTCGGGCTTGATGATGTACTGTGGTTTGGGCAAAACCGCTCTCCTTCACGCTCAAATTTACTCTTTGAAGTATAGCGCATTGCGGAAAAATGTGGATATTGAGCTTTAAGCCCCCATCATGCTTTTTAAGACTTCGGAAACCTGAGCGGTATTGGAAACACTGATGTTTATGGAGGTCTGTCCGGGTTTGATCATTTTTAGCGCTTGCTGTACGGACGAATTCTTCTTCAAATCGCAAATCGAATTGTCTTGAAAATGAAGTATAAGCTCACCATCGACGGCCGCCAGTTTAAATAATAACTGTTCCATATTCGCAACCCACTTAATCGTTAACATAATATTTTTCTCCTTCATGCATTTTATTTTGTTTTGAATCGCTCTTCACGCTTGTTTTCCTTCTTCTAATCTGTTATCACTATATCATCAACAATTTACGTTTATTAGCAAAAAAATGCAAAAAGTTATGGTAAAAACGTCAAATGTGAGGAAAATGTGGCAATCTCTAAATATGAAATATTAGTTAACGACAAGGGTGAAGAACGCCTTGTCCATGGTGATGCTTTTTTCCCCGTCGCTTGTTACCATGACGATTTACTGAATGAACCCGTGCCCTGGCATTGGCACGACGAACTCGAAGTGGCTTTGGTGACTGAAGGTCAAGCGGTCGTAGCCGCAGCTTCCACAAAGACGATCCTCAAAGCCGGAGACGGTTTTTTTGTCAACGCAGCGGTGCTCCATTCGGTCTGGGATTTTGACACCAGTGCCTGCAGACTTCATTCCATGGTGTTTAAACCGCGCTTGGTGGGGGGCGGAGCCGACAGCGTTTTTTGGCAAAAATATTTACAGCCCATACTCACAGATCGATCTCAAGCAGCATTAGGTCTGATGAATTCTGTACCATGGCAAAACAAAGCCCTTACTTTGATTGAACTTGCCTGGCAGGCTTTGGCCAGCGAAGATGCGGGCTTTGAATTCAGCGTGCGCTCTTATCTCTCGGAAGTGATTTTTTTATTGTCCAGTCAACGACCGCAGCAGACCCGCCTCCCTTCCTCCAAAATCCTGCGTGACGGTGAACGCATCAAAAAAATGCTGCAATATATTCAAGAGAATTATGCCGAACCCATAAGCAACGCAGATATCGCAGCCAGTGCGCTGATCAGTGAAAGCGAGTGCCTGCGCTGCTTTCGCAGCACCATAGGCACAAGTCCGATGCAGTATGTCAAGCAGTTTCGCATCCAAAAGGCGTCTGATTTTTTATTGACCTCTGATCTCAACGTTGCGGAGATTGCCGGCCGCTGCGGTTTTCTGGAAATGAGTTATTTTGCGAAGACTTTTAAAGAAGAGCGTGGTTTGACTCCCACAGAGTACAGAAAACAAAAAAGAAGAAAAACGTAATAATTCTTAACGATTAGCAGCGTGCTATAATAATATTCAAACCACCACCATTTACCGAAAGGGGGGATTACTGTGAACATGGCCATCTACGCCAGCATCGGCAGTTTTTTAGCCGATATTGGAACGCTGCAATATGTTTTGTTCATTCTTGGTTTGCTCTTATTAGTTGTTGAGATGTTTATTCCGGGTTTTGGTGTAGCCGGAGGTTCCGGCATCGCGATGTTGATCATCGCCATCATCATGACCGCGCAGACACCTTTGCAGGCCTTCATCATGGTCGTCGTGCTGATTGCCTTGATTGCTCTTGTTCTGGTCGTTGTGCTGCGTTCAGCCAAGTACGGAAAACTGTCGAATAAATTAATTCTCAGATCCGCGTCAAAACGTGAGGACGGCTACAGTACGACAATCAACGACAGCGCCTTGCTGGGTAAGGAAGGCGTGGCACTTTCGCTGCTGCGACCAGCAGGTATGGGCGAATTCGATGATCAACGCATCGACGTTGTGTCAGAGGGGAGCTATATCGAAGCAGGCACCAGAATCAAAATTGTGAACATTGAAGGAAGGCGCATCGTCGTTAAACCGATCGAATGATCGCATTGGCCCATTGTGGCTGAATTGAAAGGAAAATTTTATGTTTATGGATGATTTATTCTCTCCACAGATTTTTGCTTCAGTTTTTGAAATTGTTAACATCAGCTACATCTTAATAATCATCGCGGTTGTTTTCGTGTTATCCACGTTTTTCAGCTTTGTACCAATAAGACTGTGGATTTCCGCAGCCGCCGCAGGTGTCAAAGTCGGAATTTTCAACCTTATTGGTATGCGTCTTCGTCGTGTCGCTCCTGTAAAAGTTGTCGATCCCTTGATCAAGGCGAACAAAGCCGGCTTGAATCTCAACATCAATCAATTGGAAGCCCATTATCTGGCTGGTGGTAACGTCGACCGCGTGGTCAACGCGTTGATTGCCGCCCAGCGTGCGGAAATTCCTTTGCCCTTCGAACGTGCTGCCGCCATTGACCTGGCAGGACGTGATGTCTTGGAAGCCGTTCAAATGAGTGTCAATCCCAAGGTCATTGAAACACCCCTGGTGGCTGCGATAGCCAAAGACGGTATAGAACTGAAAGCCAAAGCCAGAGTCACTGTACGCGCTAACATCGACCGATTGGTGGGCGGTGCGGGAGAACAAACCATCATTGCCCGTGTGGGTGAAGGTATAGTTACTACTATCGGTTCCTCCTTGACTCACAAAGAAGTCCTGGAAAACCCTGACCGCATATCCAAGACAGTTCTGAACAAAGGACTTGACAGTGGTACAGCCTTCGAGATCCTCTCCATCGACATCGCTGATGTTGATGTTGGCCGCAACATCGGGGCCCAGCTTCAAACAGATCAGGCTGAAGCGGACAAGCGTATTGCCCAGGCCAAAGCGGAAGAACGACGGGCGATGGCAGTTGCGCACGAACAGGAAATGAAGGCGGAAGTAGTTGAGATGCGCGCTAAAGTGGTCGAAGCAGAAGCCGAAATCCCCAAAGCGATGTCACAGGCTTTACGCGAAGGCAAGCTGGGTGTCATGGACTACTACAACATGCAAAATGTGATTTCAGATACACAGATGAGGGGCTCGATCGCAGGTTCAGCCAAAGCGGAAGATTCATCTCAGGTCGGGAAGTAAGACGCTTCTCAAGTGAGAAACGAGGTGATTAATTCGTTATGGAAAACAAAAATAATCGGCTCAACGAAATACTTAACGGTATCATGAATGAAAAGTACTTCGATACACTGGCACAGCAGCAAGCAGCCGCCAATGCGGCTTATTACAAGCCGATAAGCGAAGAGATTGAACAATTGAAGCAAGCGGCGGCTCGCCAGAGTTCGGAAAACGTGAAGCAAGCCCCGGTTCGTCAGAGTCCGGAAATCATGACGCAAATGCCCGATCATCAAAAAAGGGAAAACGCAGCAGTAAACCGGAAAGGCAAGTTAACAGAAAAGGTCGAGACTGAGACCGCGAAACCTGATACAGCGAGACTGTCTCTGAGCTCGGAGCAAATGGTCCAAGGCGTCATACTCTCGGAGATCCTGGCCAAGCCTGTATCGTTGAGACCCAAACTCAATCGCTTCCACAAATAAGAAACCGTAAGCGAAATCCGAACCATCCCAAAGTGGAAACGGTTCGGATTTTTTTCAAACAATTCTTGGCGCGAATAATAACTGCTTTTTCAAAACGCCGGGCCTTGTGTCAATAAAAAAAGCTCCCCTTTAAAGGGAGCTCATGTGGTGCGGGAAACAGGACTTGAACCTGCACGATCATGGATCACTAATACCTGAAACTAGCGCGTCTGCCAATTCCGCCATTCCCGCGGTACTTGAG
>CAYNZF010000024.1:16610-26693 GCA_964401615.1 uncultured Oscillospiraceae bacterium | reverse complement strand
GTTGCTTCTTAAGAATTTTCCTGTTTAAACACTTGACTCTTTATAGCTGGTCTTATATAAAAATATCTACTCATATTCTTGTATATTTTGCCTAAATCACAGGACTGTTCTCATTATAGAACACTTCCTTACTGCCGGACTCATCCAAAGGTTTGGTTTTTTTCAGCTATTGCGTGTATCATAGAAAAATCTTAGATCAGGGAAGGGGCATTGAGTGAAAGCTCAATTTCAGACATGAATCCACTTAATATATTTCGCAAAGCTTTAGCCGTCGATTGGAAGGGCATGCTGCCCCTGGTCAAACAAATGGCCCGGGAAAGCGGCCGCTCCCGCTTCGATGTTTTGAGCGACATGACCCGCTGCTACCGCGAACATGGTTATACCTGGAAAAATTACGCGACCTTCGGCTTTCATTTGCAGCGCGACCCGGCCATACGGCAGAGCTTTTTTTCGCAGACTGCAATGGATCAACTCTCCTTGATTGCGCACACCCCCGCCTCCAAAGAAATTTTACGCGACAAGGGCAAGTTTCTGCGCCACTTCGTTGACTTCGTGAAGCGCGATTTTGTCGATCTGCGCGTTGACTCTTATGAGCAGCTGGACGCTTTCCTGAACAAGCACGAGATCTTCTTTGTCAAGCCACCCCTGGAATGCGGCGGTAAAGGTGTGGAACGCATGCTCAGCTCCGAGGTTTCCGACCGTCATGCTTTGCATCAAAAATTGCTGGCTGAACATCGTTTCATTGTTGAAGAGGCCATTGTACAAAACAGCGAGATGGCCAAACTGTCGGTCAATTCGATCAACACGCTGCGCGTGGGCAGCTGCCGCAATGAAGAAGGGGACATTTCCATCCCTTATGTGCTCTTGCGCATCAGCTTTACCAAAGCCTACAACGACAACGCGACCACGGGCGGCGGCTTTGTGCTGATCAGTGACGCGGGAAAGATTGAAAGTCTGCCGGCCACATACCTGCCGCTGGTTGAATATTATGAAAAAAATCCCCTGACGGGCTTTCCCTACCCCGGTTTTCAAATTCCGTATTTTGAAGAAGTGAAGGCGCTCGTCCTGGCCGCGCACCAACGTTTGCCCGAATCGCGCTATATCGGATGGGATGTCGCCATCAGTGACAAAGGACCCCTGCTCGTCGAAGGGAATGAGAATCCCGCGGCTGATTTGTTTCAACAATTCAGGCAGCTGCCGGGGCCGACGGGTGCTAAAGCCAAAATGGAAAAAGCTCTGGGAATGAAACTTTGAGTAAAGAAGACAACGCCCGCGCGCGCTTTCAGAGAATTGCGAACCCTTCCGGTTCCAGGAAAGCCACTTCGGTCACCAACCTGACGGTGGCGGTTACTTTTTCGACCTTGACGATGGTTTTCACCAAAGTGATCGGCTTTCTTCGAGAGATTCTGATCCTCCAAAAACTGGGCTTCGGGTATTTGTCTGACGGTTACTATTTCGGTTTTGCCATTCCTGACCTGTTTTATGAACTGTTGATCGGCGGGGCAATCTCCGCTGCGATTACCCCCACCCTGGCTGCGGCCATTGAGCACAACGATGAAGAGCGGGCGTGGAAACCCATCAGCATTTTCTTCTCGGTCAGTGCCGTGGTGATGATCATCTTTATCGCTCTGGGTGGTTTTTTTATCGAGCCACTGCTGAATTTGCTATATCCGACCCAGCCGGCCAACACCCTGGCTGTCGCGACCTCGGTCGGGCGCATCATTTTCTTTCAGACCTTCTTTTTTATTCTGATTGGTGAAGTGACAGCGGTACTGTCGGCCAACAAGGAGTTCGTGGCGCCCAACATCGGAAACACGATTTACAACATCGGCTGCCTGCTGGCCATTCTATTTCTGGCCGATCAAACGCGGCGGGGTGTGGAATATACCGCGGTGGGCATCGTTTTTTCGGCGGCGGCCTATTTCGCCTTTTTGTTTTATTTTGCCAAACCGAATCTGAAATACCTCAAGTTCGATCTGGATGTGCGCGACGAGGGTTTTAAAACCTTGCTGCGCATCGCTCTGCCCGCGGTCGTGGCGGGGACTTTCAACCAGCTGAATTTCATTGTGCAGCAGCGCTTTTCCGATCAATTCGAAGGTGCGGTCACCTCGCTCAACCAGGCTAAACAACTGTACAACCTGCCTTTCGGAATCATCTCGGCGGGCATCGGATCGGTGGTCGTGGCCAACCTGAGCGGTTTTTACGCGCGTAAAGCGCTGCGGGAAGCCCGGGCTTTTTTGACCTCGACGCTGCGTATGGCTTTGTATTTGATCGCGCCCTGTGCGGTCATTTATCTCGCGGCTCCCTTTGAAACGGTCCAGGCGGTTTTTCAATGGGACATGAGTAAATACAACGACCCCAGCGTCGCCTTGACCGGAGAATTGCTGTCGGTCTTCTCCATCGCCATGATCATCATGATGCTGAACTATTTTTACACGCAGGCATTTTACGCCATGAAGAAGTCCTTCATCGCCCTGATCACCGGAGGTGTGACCCTCCTGGTCAATCCCTTGATGTGCTACCTGTTCATCCGCGTGTTCGACTTCGGTTTGATGGGCATCGGCCTGGCCGCGCTGGCCTACAACATCGTCAACTTCATCGTCATCAATCTGCTTTTAAGACACTACGAACCCGGCTTCCTGCCGCAGAAAATGCTTGGCTTCGGTCTGCAGCTTCTGGGCAGTTCAGTGATTGCCGCTTTTGTGCTGCTGGTGGTGAAATTCTTTTTACCCATTCCGACACACAAAATGCTGCAGCTGCTCCTTTACGCCGTCGAAGCGCTGATCGTGCTGCTCTCCTACTTTGGCGCGTCTTATGCCCTGCGCGTGACGGAAAGCCGGGCCCTGGCCGCTAAATTCAGCGGTAAAGCCAAAGGCGGAACCGCCTGGGCCGATGTAGTGGAAGAGACTAAAAAAGAAGAGCGCCGCGACCAGGACCAGTCCTAAAAGCCTTGGTTCGCTTGAAAGCTTTTGCCCTTAAACCTTATAATAGGCTTTTGTATTAATGTTTAAAAATGCTTCTCTGTTTGTGAGGCATGGAATTGAGGATAAAGTGAGCGATTACGATTTCGGTACGATTGAAAAAAAGTGGCAGGACCGTTGGGCGGCCGCGGGCGTTTTTAACGCGTCGGATGATTACAGTAAAGAAAAGTTTTACTGTCTGGTGGAATTTCCCTACCCCTCAGGTCAAGGTTTGCATGTGGGGCATCCGCGTTCCTACACGGCTTTGGACATTGTCGCCAGACAAAAGCGCATGGCCGGCTGCAACGTCCTCTATCCCATGGGTTGGGATGCTTTCGGACTGCCGACCGAAAATTTCGCCATCAAGAATCACATCCATCCGGCCAAAGTCACCGCCGACAATATTCAAAATTTCAAAAGGCAGCTCCAGGCCCTGGGCTTCTCCTTTGATTGGAGTCGTGAGGTCAATACCACCGATCCCTCCTACTATAAATGGACCCAATGGATTTTTCTGAAACTCTTTGAAAAGGGTCTGGCCTATAAAAAAGAAATGTCCGTCAATTGGTGTACCTCCTGCAAAATCGTCCTGGCCAACGAAGAGGTGGTCGGCGGGGTCTGCGAACGCTGCAGCGGCGAAGTGGTGCATAAGGTCAAGAGCCAGTGGATGCTGAAAATTACCGCTTACGCGGAACGACTCATCAACGATCTGGACACGGTCGACTTTATCGAGCGTGTCAAAACACAGCAGAAAAACTGGATCGGGCGTTCCACCGGCGCTGAGGTGCACTTCACCACTTCCCCGGGCGATGTCATGACGGTCTTCACCACCCGGCCCGATACGCTGTTCGGGGCGACTTACATGGTCATGTCTCCGGAGCACCCCTTCCTCGAAAAGTGGACCGAAGCAGGTTTACTGAGCAATGTCGCCGAGCTGCGCGCGTATCAGGAAGCGGCCGCCCACAAATCGGATTTTGAGCGAACTGAAATGAACAAAGACAAAACCGGTCTGCGCCTGGAGGGAGTCAGCGCCACCAACCCGGCGACCGGGCAAGCCATCCCCATATTCATCTCTGATTACGTGCTTTCGTCTTACGGAACCGGCGCCATCATGGCCGTGCCCGGACATGATGAGCGCGACTGGGATTTTGCCACCAAATTCGGCTGCCCCATCGTCGAAGTGGTCGACGGGGGCGATGTGGCCACGGCTGCGCACAGCGATATTGAAACGGGTGTCATGGTCAATTCGGACTTTTTGAACGGTCTGTCTGTAGCGGACGCCAAAGTCAAAATCACGAATTGGCTGATCGACAATGGCCTCGGCTGCGAAAAAGTGAATTACAAGCTGCGGGACTGGGTTTTCTCCCGTCAACGTTATTGGGGCGAGCCGATTCCCATCGTGCACTGCGAACACTGCGGTCATGTGCCGCTGGACGAAGCCGAGCTGCCACTCACCCTGCCCGAAGTTGAGTCCTATGAACCGACCGAAAACGGCGAGTCACCTCTGGCCAAACTGACGGACTGGGTCAACACGACTTGTCCAAGCTGCGGTGGTCCCGCCCAGCGCGAAACAGACACGATGCCGCAGTGGGCCGGTTCATCCTGGTATTTCCTGCGCTACACAGATCCGCACAACGACAAAGCTTTTGCCTCACCGGAAGCCCTGGCCTATTGGACGCCCGTCAACTGGTACAACGGGGGCATGGAGCACACCACCCTGCATCTGCTCTACTCGCGTTTCTGGCACAAATTTCTCTTTGATATCGGCGTGGTCCCCAGCTCGGAACCTTATGCTAAACGCACTTCGCACGGCATGATCCTGGGCGAAAACAATGAAAAAATGTCTAAATCCCGCGGCAATGTGGTCAACCCGGATGACATCATCAGCCAATACGGGGCCGACACCATGCGCCTCTACGAAATGTTCATCGGCGATTTCGAAAAACCCGCGCCTTGGAATCCCCAGTCCATTAAAGGCTGCTATCGTTTCGTCGAACGCTTCTGGGCCCTCCAGGATATCCTCATCGAAGGCGCCAGTATCCGCCCCGAGCTCCTGGGACGTTTCCACAAGACCATCAAGAAAATCGGCGAAGACATCATGAACCTCAAGAACAACACCGCCATCGCCGCTTTGATGACCCTCATCAACAGTATTTATGAGCTGGGCTCTATCACCCGCGAGGAACTGCGTATTTTCCTGCTGCTGCTCAGTCCTTTTGCCCCTCACGTGGTGGAGGAAATCTGGGAAAATCTGGCCATGGGCGAGGGTTTCGCCTGTGCTCAGGCCTGGCCTCAGTACGATCCGGAACTCTGCAAGGACGCGACGGTGGAGATTGCCATTCAAGTCAATGGCAAAATCAAAGCACGCCTCAATATCGCGGCGGACGCGGTCGAAGCGGTGGTGCTGGAAGCAGCCCAAAGTGACGCGCATGTGCAAGCGGCTCTGGCCGGAAAAACCTTGCTCAAAGCTTTGTACGTAAAGGGCAGACTGGTCAATTTGGTAGTAAAATAAATGCAGCACACAGAAATGAGGGCTCAAAAGATGAAGTACGAAGTTCCGGATGAAAAAGTGATGTGGAAAGACAGAAAGCGTTTTCTCGGTATGCCGTTGTCTTTTACGCGCTATCAGTTGACGCCGACCAGGCTGACGGTATCGGTGGGCCTGTTCTCGACGCATATCGAAGAGACCTTGCTCTATCGCATTTTGGATTCGAATCTGCAGCGTAATTTCTGGCAGAAGATCTTCGGTGTGGGCACTGTTATGGTATTCGCCGGCGATCGTTCCGCGCAGACCGTTACGTTGAAAAACGTCAGGGAATCCGAGAAAGTGCGCCGTTTGCTGGGTGAGCTGGTTGAAAAAGAGCGTGAAGCCAAACGCATCACGGCTCGTGAAATGTACGGCTCCGGCTTTGGTGAACTTGACCACGACATCGATGGCGACGGAATTCCCGACAACCTGCAATAGGGCCCTTTTCAGAGGCACCTTGCGTATTTTTTGAAAAATGCGACGCGGCTGCTTTGGTTCCTTCGGGATTTTTTAGGGAATTTATGCACTAAATTCCCTCGAAATCTGTGAAGGAACGAATTTTCATGTGCGGAAATTCGCATAAGCATTTTTTCACCGGCGGAAAATTGTGGTTAAACAGACATGGCCTGCTCACGCTCCAGAGCGCGCAGGTGCGAATCGACGGCCATCCGGTTGATCAGATCCTTGGTCAATCGTTCCAGCTCCCCTCCCTCACGGTAGTCAGCCTCCATCAGGTAGTTGACACGATTTTGGGCCAGGAGCTGTTTTACTTTTTTATAGCTCTCCTGGGTGTAGATCGCGACAGACACTCCACCGTACTCCTTGACGAGCTTCATGCAGGGGACGTCGGTCATTCCGTCACCGAAATACGCCATGTTGGAAAACGGGATGCGCCGCGCCTCTTTGGGTGTAAACGCGTTGAGAGACTCGGTGTCTGATACATCCAGAACGCCTTTGTTGATGCGGAAGAGATATTGGGTTTTGCCCGTGTAATTGACGGTCAAAAGGGGCCAGTCCGGGGCACCGTAGCGGTCATAATGAAACTCGGAACCGTAAATTTCCTTGAAATTCGCCGCGATCTTAGAACCCTCGATGATTTCTCTGAGACCCGCCGAAATAATGTAATGCTCAACTTCCACGCCATGCCGCGCTCCGTAGTTGTTCATCCGCTTGAACCAGCTTTCCACCCCCGGGAAAAACTCCACTGCGTTTCCCAGAGCGCGAATTTCATTGCGCGTGAAGCGCAAATCGCTGCTGGACGCACGCATCTTTTTGATCATGAGATACATATATGCGAGCACCGAATCCATTTTTTCGTGGGTGGAAAGGGCGTTCGCTTCAGCCCAAAAATCCTTCGGCGTCAAACCGAGCTGGGGCATGAACGTGTATTCCTGCATGTCTTTGGTGCAAAGCGTTTTGTCAAAATCGTAGAGCAAGGCGACGATAGGTTTGTTCTCGAAGCTGCTCTTGCCTGCTGCCTTTTCCAAGGTTGTTTTACCCTTGTCGAAAGTCGCTTCTTTCGTACTCATGTCGATCATTCCTCCACCGTTTCACGTGCGGTAAGTATGCAAAACACCTGCAGGCCCTCTCCGCGGCCCATGCCGCTGAGGCCTTCTCCGGTCGTGGCGGTCAGACCGACACTGGTAAGGGGCAGGCGGAGGGCGTGGGCCAGGGCTTTTCTGATTTCGGGGATGTGTTTTTCCAGCTTGGGTCTCAAGGCTTCGATGCTGACGGACAAGTGCAGCAATTCGATCTTTCCCAGATGACTCAGTGCGTCTTCCAAATAGGCGCGGCTGTCCGTCTCACCTGCGGCGCACATTTCGTCCGCACGTTTACCCAGAATATTCACAGCGGTCAAGCCTGAGATCGCGTTGGTGACCGCGTGAAAGAGCACGTCTCCATCACTGTTGGCCGCGATTTTCAACTCTGTGGGTATCCGCACACCGGCCAGCAGAAAAGGCTTGCCCCCTTCGTGCGCGAAGCGATGGCTGTCTTGACCGATGGCGTTACGATAGATATAAGCCATGACCTGTCCTCCTTTACCTCATCCCGCCTCGTCAGAAGTGACCGGCTAAATTTCAGTGGCGCTGCAGCTGTGAAAGCTGCTCCATGCTGAGCCAGATCTTCAAGGCCGCATCGGCAAAAACAAGTCCCGGCAATTGCTCGATTTGTCCTGCGTCTACCAGCCGGGCGAGGTTTTCGTCCAGAGGCAGTTCAGCCAGAAGCGGAATTTGCATGGACTCAGCTGCTGCAGCGGTCTTGCTGTGACCGAAGAGATAATGCTTTTCTTCGCAATTCGGGCAGACAAAGTAGGACATATTTTCGATCAGGCCGAGCAGGGGGACCTGCATGGAATCCGCCATCCGTTTGGCTTTTTTGACGATCAGGGTCACAAGGTCCTGCGGAGTTGCGACCATGACCAGCCCGCTGACAGGCAGGGATTGAAATACCGTTAAGGGTACATCTCCTGTGCCGGGCGGCATGTCTACGATCAAGACATCCAGGCTTTCCCACAGGACTTCCTGGTAGAATTGCTTCACGACCGAGGCAATCACGGGGCCGCGCCAAACCACCGGCTCAGTGGGGTCTTCCAGCATGACGTTGATGGAGATGAGCTGAATGCCGGAAGCAGTGGTAACAGGTTTGATCAAACGTTCGCCGAGGGCACTGGCCATCTGATCCTGCACACCGAAAGCGTGCGGAATGGAAGGACCGGTCATGTCCGCATCCAGGATACCTACTTTGAGACCGATGCGCTGCAGCTGCACAGCCAGAAGTGAAGTGACAAGCGATTTTCCGACACCGCCTTTACCACTCGCCACAGCCAGAACATGCTTGATCTGGGAGCCTTCTGAAGGGGGCAGTTTCTCGAAAAGTTCGTGGCTGTTGTTTATGTTTTCAACTTGCTCAGCGCTTGAGCAGCTGCCATTGTCAGTGGCGGAAGGGCATCCTCCGCGGGATGCACAAGAATCACAATCACTCATATTTTTCCTCTTTCATCTATATCTGATTTTTTAACGGTCATGTCACGTCTGGGGGCGAATAGGTTAATTATATCGCATCAAAGCCTGATAGTTATAATTTTCAGCGTGATATGATTTGTTTTTTTTTGAAGATTTTTCAATCAAGCCTTTTCTCACAGCAGAACACCTGGAAACCCTTACTGCGATGTATGACTTCGCAATTACCAAAGAGGCGCAGCAGTTCTTTTTTCGCTGAATCCGCCCCCTGCTGTTTAGCCACGACGGTGATGAATAAGCCCCCGTTCACCAGCTGTTCGGCCGCCCCGGCGAAAAAGGCGAACACGGTTTTTTTTCCGGCCCGAATAGGCGGATTGCTCACCACAAAGTCAAAGCTCCGCTCCGCCAGGCCTTCCCAGCCATCCACCGCCAGAACCTCGGTGTGACCGATGCGGTTTTCCCGCGTATTTTTTTCGGCCAGCTCGAGCGCGCGCCGGTTGATGTCCGCCAGCACCAACGTCAATTTCGGAAAAAAGCGTTTGAGCACAATGCCCAGGACCCCATAACCGCAGCCAAGGTCCAGCAGCGTTCCGGTCAGGGGCTGGGTCAGAGCGGAAAAACGTTTGTAAGCACCATCCAGCAAGGCCAGGGAGCCGTCGTCGAGGTGGTTTTTAGAAAAGACACCTGCTGAGCTGTGAAAAACAAAACTTTTTTCTCGATAAATAAATTCGATTCTGCGCTCATCTCCCGGTGTTTCAGGCTGCGCGTCAAAATAGTGGGCCATGCTTTCCTATCTCTCTTTCACTGTTTTTAAGTCATTATAAAGGCAAAACGAAGCTCTTCCCTGCTCGTGTATTTTGCTGTTTTATCTTGGGCCTGTCCACTTTTCATTTCAATCGCTGAGACTCGCGAGCTGTTTATTCGATTTCAGAGCCATGAGCAGCGGCAGGCCGAGTGCAATCAGTACCACCAGCTCACCGGCCGCGACACTAAGGATCGATCCTGCGATGACCGCGGTATTGTTTCCCAAATTCAAGAGAAACGGCAGATAGGTACCCACGATCAGACCATTACTGAGCACGGTGGGCAGGACCAGCAGCCACAGTTTGGGGCTGGACCAGCGCAGCTCACGGACTTGCGGCTTGAGTGTTTTCGAAAGCCACTGTGTGCCCAAAGCGGCCAGCAAGGTGGCCAGACTGCCAAGCACGATGTCGACGGGGCCAAGGCTGCCGGGATTGAGTAAATTGGCTAAAAAACAGCCTAAAAACAATCCGGGTGTGGCCGCGGGGGTCAAGGCCGGCAAAATCATCAGCGCTTCAGCGACGCGAAACTGGACCGGCAGAAAACTCAGGGGCTGAAAAACGTAAGCCGTCAGGACAAAGTAAAGGGCTGCCAAAACGGCCGCCAGGCTGATGCGGGAAATGTTTTTATTCATAATTTTCTCTTTCCGCGTGAAGTACAGTCACGCCTCGGATATAAAACCGGTGGGCCGCAATTTGAAAAGGTCAAACGCATCGCGCACTTAGTTTAAAAAGTCTTGATCGCCGCATCGTCCAGCCGGCGCAGCACCGCAGCCGCGAAATCCACCGCAGCTTCAAAATCCGCATAAGCGCAGAGGCCGAAATGGGTATGGGCGTAC
>CAYNZF010000024.1:0-16600 GCA_964401615.1 uncultured Oscillospiraceae bacterium | reverse complement strand
ACGATACAGGGGATGCCGTTATGGCTGCGGTGGATGACCCCTGCGTTGGTCCCGCCCCCGGTGCGCACCCCCTCCTGAAAGGGAACACCCGCCTCCGCTGCGGCATCGAGGCTGAAGCGCTGAAAGCGGGGATTGGTGATCATGCTGCGGTCAAAATGGCGCAGCATCGGTCCTTTGCCCAAAATAGTCTGCATCGTATCGGTCGGTCCGAAGCTGTCATCAGCCGGGCTGCCTTCGAACAAAATGCACACATCCGGCTTGACTTGCCGGGTGCTGACCTCCACCCCTCGGCCACCGACTTCTTCCTGCGTGGAAAAAGTACCGTAAACATCGACATTGAGCGCCTCGCCTTCCAGTTTATCCAGGGTCGCCACCAGAGCCGCGCAGCCGACACGGCAGTCAAAGGCTTTTCCCATGAACCAGTTTTTCGGTTTCAACACTTCAAAAGGAACATCCGGCACCACCGGCGCGGCCAGACGGATTCCGAATACTTCTTCCGTTTCCTGTCTGGAACTTGAACCGATATCGATCAGCATGTCCGGAATTGAAGGAACCGTATTTCTTTCGGCCTCGCTCATGTAGTGCGGCGGTTTGGTCGCGATGACCCCCGGAATATAGGCCCCGTCACGGTTTTTCACTCTCACGCGGTGAGCCGGCACATGGTAGGCGATCCAACTGCCGAGCGGCAGGATCTTCAGTAAACCATTGGGCAAAATCGCCTGGACGATAAAGCCTACTTCGTCCACGTGCGCATCCAGCATGACCCGCGGTCTTTGCCCGCTGTTGGCGCTGCGCTCGACGTACACGTTGCGCAGGCTGTCTTCTTTCACCGGGCCAAAATCCCGGCAATATGAGCGCAGCAAGTCGGCCACCTCATCCTCAAAACCCGACACTCCGTTCGCTTCGGACAGGCGGCGGATCAAGTCGATTTTTTCACTTTGCTTCATCATAAAAAACTACTTCTTTCATCTTCGTATTGGTTCATCAATTTTAGCATCTCCGTCAAGTTCCTCCAGCAAATCGCTGAAAACCTGCCCGATTGGCGCGCGGATCGTCAAGTCGACACTCGTGGACATTTGGGCGGAGAGGTCGATCAGCACTTTTTTGCCCCGTAAAGCTTGATAATGGACCAGTCCTGCAGCCGGATAAACCGCGAGTGAGGTTCCTCCGATTATGAGCAGATCAGCGTGCTCAATGGCCTGGATCGCACTGTGAATGGCTCGTTCCGGCAGGCTTTCCTCGTACAGGACGATGTCGGGCCGCAGCACACCCCCGCAATCACAGCGCGGTACGCCACGGGTCTTTTTGACCTCGTCGACACTGTAGAAGCGGGCGCAGCTTTTGCAAAAAAAACGATGCCCGGTGCCGTGCAGTTCAATCACGTTTTGACTGCCCGCCTCCTGATGTAAATGATCGACGTTTTGTGTAACGACTGCCTGCAGCAGGCCGCGCCGTTCCAGCTCCGCCAAGCCATAGTGGCAGGCGTTCGGCCGGATGTCGTCCAGAATGAAATATTTCCGGTAAAAGTCGTAAAAGTTTTCCGCTTCGTTTTGCAAAAAACGCGGCGTGAGAATTTCCTCGGCATGTCTCACTTTGGTGTAGATCCCGCTCGCGGAGCGAAAGTCGGGCACACCGCTTTCCGTCGATACCCCTGCCCCACCGAAGAAGACGGTGGATTTGGACGCAGTGAGCATGGATGCCAAAAGCTTGACTTCAGAACGATCGAATATCTCAGCCATAGTTCCCCCCTTGAGCCAGGCGCGCTTGCCGGTGCCTTCTTTTGCCAATTGTAGCATCTGGCCTGCCAAAGCGTGTTAAAATCCTCTGAGCAAGAGCAAAGGAAGTGTCCTATGATTTATTATTTTTCAGCGACCGGAAACTCGGCCTGGGTGGCCCAAAGCATCGCCCGGGGAACGGGAGACCGCGCGCGTTCGATTACGGAAATGCGGCGCAGAGCTGAGGTTCCTGAACCTGTGGCGGCAGGTGAGAGTCTGGGTCTGGTTTTCCCGATTCACGCCTGGGCTGTGCCGGCTTATGTGATGGATTTTGTCGCTGCACTGCAGATCAATCCCTCGGCCTATGTCTATGTGGTGTGCACCTGCGGAGACGAAGCCGGATTTTCCATCAAGCGAATGCGTAAACAAATGCAGATCAACGCGGCTTTTTCCTTTGCGATGCCCAACAACTACATCCTCCTGGCGAACCTGGACAGCCCGGAGCTCACCCGAAAAAAAATCGCAGACGCCCGCGTTCAACTGCCGCGTATTTGTGAGCTCATCAACACCCGCGCTTCCGTTTTTGAAGTCAAGCAGGGCTCGTCAGCAGGATTAAAGTCCTACGTCATCGCCCCGCTCTTTAGATTGACCGCTCGGGACAAGGCCTTTTTTGCCGAAGAGGACTGCAACGCCTGCGGGACCTGTGCCGCTGTATGTCCGGCGGAAAATATCGTGATCGTGGCGGGAAAACCCCAATGGCAAGGTCACTGCATGCAGTGCATGGCCTGTATCCATCACTGCCCGCTCAAGGTCATTCAGTATGGCAAAAGCACCAAAAAACGCGGACGCTATCTTTTCCCCGGGCCGGTTGAAGAATGACGGCCCTCAGCCTGTGCCAAAGCGCCGGCTTTCCAGATCCGCATTAAAGAGTACCGTTTGTATCGCGGCGTCCCACCCGCGCAGGGCCGCTTCCCGCCAGGCCTCGTCCTGTCCGGCCTCGAAGCGTTTACCCAAAGCCCACACCTGCGCAAGCTCCTCCGTGTTTTTCCAGAATTTCACCGCCAGACCGGCCAGAAAAGCCG
This sequence comes from uncultured Oscillospiraceae bacterium, assembly GCA_964401615.1. GTDB lineage: Bacteria > Bacillota > Clostridia > Saccharofermentanales > Fastidiosipilaceae > JAXGQD01. Next base: position 13,803 of record CAYNZF010000024.1, on the reverse strand, counting down.
CACCCAATGCGGTGGTCTCAACACTCAGCGGCCGCAGCAGGGGCAGATTCAGCAGGTCCGCCTGAAACTGCAGCATGAAATCACTGTTGGAAACGCCACCGTCTACCCGCAGCTCAGCCAAAGCCGCGCCCAGGTCTTTCTGCATGGCGCGGCACACGTCTGCCGTCTGGTATGCGATGGATTCCAAGGCCGCCCTGCACAGCTGCGCTTTGTTCGTTGACCGGCTCAGTCCGATCAGCATGCCTTTGGCCCGCATCTCCCAATAAGGAGCACCCAGACCGGTAAAGGCGGGCACAAAGTACGCGCCGCCGCTGTCGTGCGCTTTTAAAGCTTCCGCGTCGCAGGCCTGCGCGCTGGGAATCAGCCCGAGCTCGTCACGCAGCCACTGAATCGCGGAACCGGCATTGAAGACCGAGCCCTCCAAAGCATAAATCGGTCCATCGCCTACGTCCCAGGCAATGGTGGTCAGTAGATCTGCCTCTGAGCGCAGGGCTTTCCGACCCGTGTTGAGCAGTAAAAAACCGCCGGTTCCGTAGGTGCACTTGACCATGCCCGGCTTGAAACAGCATTGTCCGAACAAAGCCGCCTGTTGGTCTCCGGCGATGCCACTGATGGGAATGTTCAACGATTTTTGCGTCGCATCGACTACTGATACTTTGAATTTAGCTATTTCGCCTGACGACCTGACAACCTGAGGTAATATCTTTTTTGGAATCGAAAAGAGCCTCAGCAGTTCCTCGTCCCAGCTTAAATTGTGAATGTTGAGCAGCTGAGTGCGCGAGGCATTGGATACATCCGTGATATGACTGTAACAGGCACTTAAATTCCAAACCAGCCAGCTGTCGACCGTACCCGCCAGGACCTCCCCTCGTTCCGCTTTCGCCCTGAGGTCAGGCATATTCTCAAAATACCAACGCAGCTTCGACGCCGAAAAATAGGCGTCGACCGGCAGACCCGTGCGCTCACGGATCAGTTCTTCCTTCCCCCCCTCCTTAAGACTCTGGCAAAACTGAGCCGTTCTGCGGCACTGCCACACGATCGCGGGCGCGAGGGGCAAGCCGCTCACTTTGTCCCAGATCACCACGGTTTCGCGTTGATTGGTGATCCCCAGGGCGGCGATATCTCTCCATTCCGCGGCCGCTCTGAGCAAGCTCTCCTGCATCATCTCGCGGACACCGGCCCAGATCTCAGAGGCGTCGTGCTCCACCCAGGCCGCTTGTGGGTAGTACTGCGTCAGTTTACGCTGGGCACTGGCGACAATGTTCGCGTCGTGATCGTATATGATGACGCGCGTAGAGCTGGTGCCCTGGTCGATCGCCATGATGTAGCGTGCTCCGCCGGTGTCAATTTCGGTTTTTTTCGGCTGCACGAGTGTTTGGAAAACGCTTTGGACTTGATTTTCGTTTTGCATAAGGCACCTCATCGCTTGTCTTGATGTGTTTATTATACTATGCAATTTGGGGCTGAAAAATTTCGCTGCTTCACAAAATATCAGGTAAATGGCTTAGCAGCCTACGTAAAAAAGGCTGAAGAGATGGCGAAAATTTTCCGGCAAAGGTGAACGGCCGGTACAGATACAAAATCCACCGAGCGATAATGTTATACTTGAGGCAAGAAAACACCTTACGGAGGTCCCCATCCCGCCTATGGAAACTGACAAAATCTACGACGTCTGCATCATCGGATTGGGTATCTGCGGTGCCTCTGCGGCCTACACCCTGGCCCGTTATTCGCTGGATGTGCTGGTGCTGGAAGCAGAGAACGACGCGTCTACCTGGACGACCAAAGCCAACTCCGCAATTTTGCACGCCGGCTACGATCCCGAACCCGGCAGCTTGATGGCCGCCACCAATCTGGAAGGGGCGCGCCTGGCTAAAACCATCTGCGCCGCGCTGGATGTACCGCGCCATGAAATCGGCTCTCTGGTCCTGGCCTTCGACGAAGCGGATCAGAAGCACTTACAAGAGCTTTACGAACGCGGCCTCCACAACGGTGTCCCCGATCTGCAGCTGCTCAGCGCCTCAGAAACCCTCGCGCTCGAACCGCAGCTCAACCCTGCCCTGACCGGAGCGCTCCTCGCGCCTTCCGCGGCTATCGTAGACCCCTGGGAATATGCCCTTGCTATGACGGAAACCGCCATCAAGAACGGTGTCACAGTCCGAACCGACGCCTCCGTCATACAGCTCGATTTTCAAGACACGCACTACCACATCCGCAGCGCAGACGGCCGCCGTTTTATGGCCCGCGCGCTGGTCAACGCCGCCGGGGTGCAAGCCGACGTAATCCACGCCCTCGCCGGAGGGAGCGGTTTCACCATCAAACCCAGCCGCGGCCAGTATTACATGCTCGATAAAAGCGCCGGCACCACCGTGAATCACGTCATTTTTCAGTGCCCCAATAACGATGGCAAAGGCGTGCTGGTCTCCCCCACCGTGCACGGCAACCTGATCGTCGGCCCCAACGCGGAATCCGACAGCGCGACACGCGACACCGCCACCACCGCTGCCGGCCAGGCCTTTGTCAAAGCCAAAGCCCAAAAAAGCGTGCCTGAGCTGCCGTGGAGCGAAAGCATCCGCAATTTTGCCGGACTGCGCGCAGCCAGTGATGTCGATGATTTTATCTTCGGCTTCTCCGAGCAGGCGCCTGCTTTTATTAATATGGCCGGCATCAAATCGCCCGGTCTTACCGCCGCGCCTGCGCTGGCCGAACGGATCCCGGCTCTGCTGGAGCAATTGGGTTTCACGCTCACGCCTAAATCAAAGTTCATCAACCGGCGCCAGCGTCTGCGCTTCAGGTTTTTGTCCGCCGCTGAAAAATTGGCCAGGTGTCAGGAAAATCCACTCTATGCCCGCATCATCTGCCGCTGTGAGGGCGTGACCGAAGCTGAAATTCGCGAAGTGCTGGAAAGTCCTTTCCCACCTCGCTCCGTGGAAGCCGTCAAACGGCGCTGCAATGCCGGGATGGGGCGCTGCCAGGGTGGGTTTTGCGGACCGCGCATCCGAAAACTGCTCGCCGAATACGGGCTCTGCGCGCCTGAGGATATCCCGCTCGACCGCGCCGGCACTAAAGAACTGCTGGGCCCGGTCAAAGCCGAACTTAGACCGCAGACACACACTGAGCCGCAAGCGCACACGCACTCAGCGAGCGGGAGCACGGCCCCGCTTGACCCGCGCGCACAGGATTGGGACCTCGTCGTGATCGGGGCCGGACCTGCCGGACTCAGCGCCGCTTTTGCCGCCAAACAGGAGGCCGCGGACGCGAAAATACTCATTTTGGAACGCGATACGGTGCCGGGGGGCATCCTTAACCAATGCATTCACAGCGGTTTTGGTCTCCACTACTTCAACGCGGAACTGACCGGTCCGGAATATGCGGAACGCTGCGTCAAACGACTGGAGGAACTGCAGGTCGCTTTGCTTTGTGACAGCATGGTGCTCGGGATTGACGGGCAGATGACCACTCTAAACGAGGAGGGCAGCGCGCGTCTGCATACGCATCTGCAGGAACACGAGGGCTCTAAACGGCACCTGGTCAGCGCGATCACGCCGGCCTTCGGCTACATGGAGATCCGCACGAAAAGCATCGTTCTGGCGATGGGCTGCCGTGAGAGGCCTCGTGGGGGCATCGGTATCCCGGGCAGCAGACCGGCCGGGGTGATGACGGCGGGCACAGCCCAGCGCTACATGAACATCGAGAACCTTTTGCCGGGAAAAAAGGTCGTCATCCTCGGTTCGGGGGACATTGGCCTGATCATGGCCAGACGCCTGAGTCTGGAAGGCTCTGAGGTACTTGCCTGTGTGGAGCTGCTGCCCTATTCTTCGGGCCTGACGCGCAATCGTGTGCAGTGTCTGGACGACTTTGGCATCCCCCTGCTCCTTTCGCATACGATTACCAACATCAACGGTTATCCGCGGCTTGAATCCGTTGAAGTGGCTGAGGTGGATGAAAACAGACAACCCATCCCCGGCACTGAGCAGCGCTTTGACTGCGACTGCCTGCTGCTGTCAGTCGGTCTGATTCCCGAAAACGAGCTCAGTCTCAGCCTCGGCCTGCCGCTTGACAGCCGCACCAGGGGCTGTTTTGTCAATCAGGCCCTGGAAACTGATGTAGCGGGAGTGTTCGCCTGCGGCAATGTTTTACACGTCCATGACCTCGTTGACTACGTCAGCGCGGAAAGTGAACGCGCCGGCCGAGCCGCGATTCGCTGCGCCATGTCTTTGGATCACGCGGCAGCACAAGGCCCGGAGGCTGACTACGTAAACTTGCTCAACGGCAGCGGGATCAGCTATGTCGTACCTCAAAAAATCGCCCCAACGCAGGTGCCCGCGGATGCGGTCCTGTACTATCGCGTCAATGGGGTGTACCCGCGCGCGCGCATTGAACTGAAGGCTGCTGAGCAGGTCCTGGCGAGCTGGAACAAAACCTTCCTGGCGCCCGGAGAAATGCAGGCCATCGCTTTGACCTCCGCGCTATTGGAAAAAATCAACCTCGCCCGCAGCGAGGAACTGGAATTGAGCCTGACGCCTGTCGGTCTCAACGCGAAAGGGGGTAAAGCATGAAACAAAAAATGATTTGTCTGGTCTGCCCCCGCGGCTGTCATCTCGAAGTCGAAGAGCGGGAAGGAAAGATCAGTGTACTGGGGAACTTTTGCCCGAAAGGCATCCCCTATGCGCACGCTGAACTAAAGCATCCGGAACGCGTCTTGACCACCACGGTGCTTGTCGAAGGGGCCGCGCTGCCACTGGCCCCGGTCAAATCGGCCCGGGCGCTGCCGAAAGACAAGCTGTTGGAGGCGATGCAGGTCCTGCGCGAACTGAAGCTTCAAGCTCCCTTGACGTGTGGACAGGTCGCTTACGCGAATATTCTGGAAACAGGGATCGACATGATCGTGACGCGCAGCATTCCATCGGAAAAGTAGGCCTTGTGGGGATATTATGCAAGAAAATAAATCAAGCGAAAAACGCGGTGGCGCCTTCTTACGCCGCTTTAGAAATCGCCGCACGCTCAATATAGCCATCCCCCACATCGGAATGCGTATCATTAAAACCGCGGTGGCCGTTTTCATCTGCTTTCTGCTCGATCGCTGGCACGGCAATCCGCCTCTGATCGCGGCCTTCGCAGCCGTTATTTGTATGCAAGGGTCGATTGAACAAACTCTGGAAAACGGCAAGCAGCGCATGTGGGGCACCTTGCTGGGCGGTCTCTTTGGGGGTCTTGCCCTCTGGGCCCTGGGCCAGCTGAATGTTCCCGTCACCAGTGTGGTTTTTTATCTGGTGGTCGCGCTCTTGATCATTCCTTTGATTTACCTCACCGTCTTGATGGAGCAGCGCAACGCGGTATCCCTGGCGGTGATTGTTTTTGTCGTCATCTGCTTTTACTACGGGCAGAATCTCAGCCCCTTTCAACTGGCTTTCGATCGCACCGCGAGCACCCTTTTGGGCATCGTAATCGCGGGTCTCGTCAATTACGTTTTGCCCGGGCAAAAGAGCGGCTTCATCGAGCCACACGAATAGAAACTGTACAAAAAAGATTGATTCAGAACGTCTCGATCACCAATTCTCTGTACAGACAGCGGACATTTCCTTCCGCGTAATCCTGATGGTGATGCCCGAAATACCATTGGCCGTACCATTCCGGATGCGCGTAGAGCTCATCAAGCAGAAAAGCCGGATGCTGCATGGTTTCACGTGTTTCATCCACCCTCACCAAATAAAGCTCACTGAGGTCCATGATCGGATAGCCGAAATTTTTCGTGACAAAACGTCTCGAACCTTCATGAGAGATCGCATAATCCACCGGGGCGGCACTTTGCAAGCGGGCAATGGCCTCTGCTGCGGCTGCCTTGCGCGGCGCTTCCTGTTTAAAAACGGTCTTTCCCCAGCTGCGATAGGCAAAATCAAGCGAATACGCGCCACAAAAAAACCAGAAGCTTTTACCGGCCACGAAGGCGATGCTGCCCAGGAGAGGGGCGAAGAGGCGCGGACCCAGTTCATAGCCCCAACAGCCGTATTTTTCCGTGAGCGGCTGCGCTTCGATCCAGTCCCAGTTTTCGTGATTTCCCAAACACACGAGGGTCTGACAGGGCAGGCTGCGCCAGTATTCCAGCGTTCCGTGCGTATCGCCGTACCAGGCCGCGCCGAAGTCACCGCATTGCACGATCACGTCCTCCGGTCCCAGGTCCAGCCGGGCGACGACCTCAGGACCGATTTTGTCCAGGTCGATATGCCCGTGTGTGTCACCCATAAAAATAAATCGCATAGTACTCCTGCTTGTCCTTTTCTGTCCGTCTGTTCAGAGCTTTAATCGACTCGGTTTCATGCTTAAAGAAATGCGTTTTTTGGCCACGTCCACTTCAAGCACGATGACCTCCACCCTTTGGCCGGCCTGCAGCAATTGGGTTGGATCTTGTATGAAACGATCCGCCATTTCAGAGATATGCACCAAACCGTCCTGATGCACACCGATGTCGACAAAAGCACCGAACGCGGCTACATTGCGCACCACGCCCTTTAATTTCATACCCGCTTTCAAATCGGTGATGTCACTGAGCCCGCTGCTGCGTTCAGACAGATCCAGATTCTCTCTGGAATCACGGCCGGGCTTTTCCAGGGCTGTGATGATGTCCGTCAACGTCGGCAAACCCAGACCCAGGTCTTGAGCCATCACAGCTAGATTTTCATGTTCTAATTTCGGAGCGAGCGCTTGTTCACTGAGGCGGCTTCCTTTGGGTACATTTAGTTTCAAGCGTTTGAGCAGCTGCCTGGCCGCCGGGTAAGACTCCGGGTGCACGGAGGTATTGTCCAGCGGCTCATCACTGTCCGGGATACGCAGAAAACCTGCACACTGTTCGAACGCTTTCGGACCCAGTTTAGGTACTTTTAAAAGTTGTTTACGGTTTTTAAAAAGCCCGTTCTCTGAGCGATAGCTCACGATATTCGCCGCCAGCCTGGGCGTGACCCCCGCGATGTGCGAAAGCAGGGCCCGCGAAGCGGAATTCAAATCGCAGCCGACCCGGTTGACGCAGTCTTCGACCACATCGCCCAATTTGGCCGCCAGGGCTTTTTGATTCATGTCGTGCTGGTATTGGCCGACCCCGATGGCCTCAGGATCGATTTTGACCAGTTCGGCCAGGGGATCTTGTAAACGTCTCGCCAGTGATACACTGCTGCGCAAAGAAACATCCATATCCGGAAATTCTTCCGCGGCTAAGGGCGAGGCAGAATAGACCGACGCGCCGGCTTCGTTGACCAGCACCAGCGGTAAATTCAGCCCGCTGTCCTGCAGATAGGCCTGAATAAAAGCCTCGGTTTCGCGGGTCGCCGTTCCATTACCCAAAGCCAGGACTTCAACCCTGTGCTGCTTGATCAGCCTTTCGATGGTCCTGCGGCTGTCTTCCACCTTCGCCTGTGGTGGCAAAGGATAAATATGCCCGGTCGCCAGTACCTCTCCATGAGGTCCCGTCACCGCCAGCTTGCAGCCATTGCGATAGCCCGGATCAAAGGCCAGCACGGTGTGCTCGCGCAGCGGAGGAGCCAGCAGGGTCGCTCTCAGATTGGTGGCAAAAAGACCCATGGCTTCGTCCTCAGCGGCTTCCGTCAACTGATGGCGGATTTCAGTTTCCAGCGATGGAAAAAGCAATCTTTTCCAGGCGTCCGCACAGAGGCTTTGTATCCAATCCTCTTTATCCGCACTGACTTGAAAAACCGCAGTCAAAATCTGTAAAGCGCCCGCTTCCGGCAGCTCCAATTTCACCTGCAGCCAGCCCTCTTTTTCGCCGCGATTGATGGCCAGCGTGCGGTGGCCCTTGACCCGGCTTAATGGCTCACTGTAATCGTAGTAGAGGCGGTAAACCGAATCGCCCTCCTGCTTTTGCCTGGTGCTCAGTTGGCCCTCACGCCACAAGAGGCTGCGCAGCCGGGCCCGGACTTTGGCGTCGTCAGTCAGATCCTCCGCGAGGATATCCATCGCACCGGCCAAAGCATCGTCCACATTTTCAAGGCCTTGTTCAGGATCGAGCACCGTGGCAGCCCGCTGTAAAACCTCGGCGCGCTTGCGGTGGGGCGCCCGCATGGCTTCTGCCAGCGGCTCCAGGCCGCGTTCTCGTGCCATCATGCCACGCGTGCGGCGTTTGGGGCGGAAGGGCCGGTAGAGATCTTCCAAAGCAGCCGGGCTCAGTGCTGCCGCGATACTTTTTTCCAATTCCGGCGTCAGTTTGTCCTGCTCAGCAATGAGGCGTCTTACTTCCGCGCGCCGTTCTTCCAGGAGCCGTAATTTCACCAGTTTTTCGGACAAACTGCGCAGCAGCTGGTCATCCATCTCACCGGTAGCCTCTTTCCGGTAGCGCGCGATAAAGGGGACCGTGTTTCCGTCATCCAAAAGGCTCACGGTGGCTTCCACGATGGGCAAAGGCAGCTGCATTTCTGCGGCCAGTAATTGATTGATTTCTTTGTTTTCCAAATTAAATATCCTTTTCTTTAATTAATAAAGCGCCGGGCTGCCGCTTGTTTCCATGTGATCGAGCCTCCTGTTCTGAAAGAGTAAAAACCAGCTGCACAGCACGATGCCTTTGGCAATGCTGGTCGCGCTGATGGCCCACCAGATACCGTGCAGACCCAGCGGGCCGCGGGATAGAAAATAGGCCAGGGGCAGGCGCAGAACCGTGAGCAGCGTAATGACTGAGGAGGGAATGATCGTCAAACCGTAGCCTGAAAACGCGCCGGTGGTCATGATTTCCAGTACCATAAAAACTTGTGAAAAAGCCATGACGTAGAGATAGCCGGCTCCCGTGGCGACTGCCCCGGCTTCATGAAAAAACAAGGACATGATTTCCGCCGGGAAGATGAACAATACGGCTGCCGAGCCGAAACCGATCATAAGCGAAAAGAGAAGGGCAATGTTATAGCCGTGCCGCAGACGCTGTGCATTTCCGGCACCGTAATTTTGGGCCGTGAACGCGTTGATCGAGGCAGACAGCCCATCGGCCGTCATCCAGGCCAGTGATTCGATCTGTCCCCCCACACGCACCACGCCCACTGCGGTATCACCGAAAACCGCCACCAATCTGGCCAGCAGCATGGACACGGAAGAATAAAGCATGGTTTGGAGACCGGAAGGCAGACCGATGCGCAGCATTTTCCCATAGTCCGCGGCGCGGAGGTGCTCGAATAAACGCATGTCCCTGAAAAGCGCATGCGCTCTGACTGCGCGGATGAACAGCAGGCAGACCACCAGCTGTGAAAGCACCGTAGCCAGCGCGGCGCCGGCTGTTCCGAGTTTAAAAGCAAAAATAAAAAGCGGATCGAGCAGCATGTTGAGTATCAGACCGACCACCGTAACGCGAAAGGGAGTGTGACTGTTTCCGGCCGCGGTCAGCAAACCGGTCATGATGCGGACCAAAAAGGAAGGAATGATGCCAAAGGCGACAATGCCCAGGTAATTTTCAGCAGCTGAGATCGTTTCCGCTTCGTTGAGGCCGTAGACCGCAATCAAGGGGCGTCGCCCCAAGATAAAAACAAGGGTCAGCAGTACGGCCAGCATGAGGCCCAGCTGCAGCGCACCGCGCGCCGAGCGTCGAGCCCTCTCAAGCTCCCCGGCACCCAGGGCCTGTCCGGTCAGCACCTGCCCTCCCATGCGCGGAATCAGAGCGAAACCTTCCGAAAACCACATGAACATGCCCGCCGAACCAACAGCGGCCACGGCAAAAGCCCCCAGCCAGCCGATCCAGAACATGTCCGTCAAACTGTAAGCCATCTGCACGAAGGAGGTGGCCATGATGGGCAGAGACAGTTTACCCAGCGCTCGGGCCGGTGGGTCTGTCAATAAATTTACATCTTTTAAACGCAAGCTTGCTCTTCCTCTTTTTCTGAAAATGCTCCGATGTCAATTGTAGCAAATATCCAATTGCTTGAGGCTTAGAAATAAAAATGGCAAAACCCGCAGCGCCGGGGCAGGATTTGTCCGTGGCCGGCCAGGTTTTGCCATATTTGTTCTCGTCAAATGCGAAGGTTTAAAGCTCTTCAAACAAAGCGGTCGAGAGATAGCGTTCGCCGGTGTCCGGCAGAATAACAACGATGGTTTTACCCTCCATTTCGTCTCTTTTGGCGAGCTCCAGCGCGGCCCACAAAGCTGCGCCTGAGGAAATTCCGCAGAGCACACCCTCGGACCGAGCCAGCATGCGTGTGGTTTCCAGCGCGTCTTGATTTTCAACTTTGATGATTTCGTCATATACCGCAGTATCAAGAATGACGGGCACGAAACCGGCGCCGATCCCTTGAATCATGTGTGGACCTTTGACACCGCCAGAAAGCACCGGAGAGGCGGCAGGTTCGACCGCCACCACGCGCAGGGAGGACTTCTTCTGCTTCAGGAAATGCCCGCTGCCGGTGATGGTGCCGCCGGTGCCGATCCCTGCGACCAGGACATCAACTTGCCCCTCGGTATCTTCCCATATTTCCGGTCCTGTCGTCGCTTCGTGCACCTGCGGATTGGCCGGATTGCTGAACTGGCTGGGCACAAAAGCCTTACCGGCAAATTCTGCCGCGAGCTCATCCGCCTTAGCAATGGCTCCCGGCATGCCATTCGCTGCCGGCGTCAACACGATGTCCGCGCCGTAGATTTTCAAGAGTTTGCGGCGCTCGATACTCATGTTTTCGGGCATCACAAAAGTTGTTTTGTAACCTTTGGCCGCGGCAATGGCGGCGAGCCCTATGCCCGTGTTTCCACTGGTCGGTTCGATTATTTCAACGCCCGCTTTCAAAAGGCCGCGTGCTTCCGCGTCTTCGATCATGGCTTTGGCAATGCGGTCCTTGACACTTCCGGCCGGATTGTAGTACTCCAGTTTGACCAGGACACGCGCCTTCAAGTCATGTGCTCTGGCCAGGTTTTTGACTTCCAGCAAGGGTGTGTGCCCGATCAGTTCGCTCAGCGATTCAAATATTTTATGCATCTTCTTTCTCCTTCGTAATAAAGACAATGATTCATATGTAGTACATGTCACTGGCGGCCTGCTGTTGTTGTTCCAGTTCGGCGACGATATCAGCCACAGTGATTTGATCCAGAAAGCGGTTCAGCGCTTTTTCCAGGGGGGCCCAAAGGGACTCGTTGACTGCTTCAAGAGCGGTCTGAGCTGACGGACTTTGTGTCTCTGAGCTTTCGATCAGTTCCAGATCCCCTTCAACGGCATCCAAAATACTGCGCATGCTCATCCTGGCCGGCGGAAGACTGAGGATGTAGCCACCCCCCGCGCCCTTCACGCTGCTCACAAGACCGCCCTTGCGCAGTGCAGCAAAAATCTGTTCAAGGTAGTTGAGCGAGATATCCTGCCGTTTGGCCACTTCGGACAAAGCCGTGCGGCCGTCTGCGTTCATATAAGCCATGTCGGCCAGGGCTCGGATGGCGTATCTCCCTTTGCTTGAAATATTCACGAGGCTCACTTTCTTTATCCCAGTATTCCGCTATGTTTTATATATTACCCACGATAAAATATTCTGTCAAGCATTTTTTTAATTCGTCAGTAAGGCAAAAAGCCCCTCGGCACGGAGGCCGGGAGGCTGTGAATAAAAGGGAAACTTTCATACAGCTGCATGTTTGAGCCTAAGTCAAAGCATGCGCATGATTGGACCATCGGTCTGCTTAAGTTTATAGACGCACGATGGGCTGGGGTTTTCGACTATCATGGTGGCTTGAAGGAACAGTGTCTTCGGCCGCGTAGCCCAGGGCGACCTCACAAATAATTTCTTCCTGTTCAGGGATGTCGAACTGTCTGCGCAAAGCCTTGGGATCAAAAGTCATGATCATGCAGGTATCCAGTCCAATCGCCTTGGCGGCCAGACAGACTTGCGTGACCACGATGGCCACATCAAAGGTACCGGAATCGTAGTTATCAAGATTTCTCTTCCAGCTCTCATTTTTATCGTAAGTAAAAAGGAGCACGCAGGGCTCGCCGAAGTAATACTTCCGGGTGCGTTTTATTTTTTCGAGGGATTCCTCCTGATCGATCACATAAACACGAGTGGGCTGGCCGTTCCGCGAACTGGGCGCGAGCCTTACCGCTTCGAGTATGCTTTCCAATTGAGCATCGCTGGGTTTTTCATGGCTGAACTGTCTGCACGAGTAACGATTTTTTAAAAGATCAAAAATATCCATTTAAACACCTCTACACCTGTTTCGTTGCCCAAACTTAAGCCTGAATTAATAATAAATTATTAATTCGATCTACTAACCACTATACAATAAAACTGACATGAATTAACAGTGGAAAACTGGTAAAATTGCATTAAATTTGCAGCCTCGATGATCGGAGATTGAAATGAATACTGAAGAGCAGATCAACAGTGAGGAACAAGCCTTCCGCGCGATGACACCCGTCCAGCTCAGAAAACTTGAACGGGCCTGGATTCTCTACGACTGCGGTAATTCCGCCTATTCGATGGCAATCACGACGGCCCTCTTTCCGATATTTTTCGGAATGCTCAAAGGCGACAACATGGTACTGGGTTATTTCAACTCCCTGGCCAGTATTCTGGTCGCACTGCTGAGTCCAATATTGGGCACCATCGCAGATTACAAAGACCATAAGAAACGTTTCTTCATCTTCTTCTTTCTGGTCGGGATCGTGATGACTTCGGCCCTCGCCTTTGTGCCTCAGGATCAGTGGAAAATTCTGGCCATTATTTACATCCTGACAGATGTCGGTTTTGCCGGCTCGCTGATTTTCTATGATGCCTTTCTGGTCGACGTGACCACCGATGAGCGCATGGACATCGTTTCAACCAAGGGATACGCATTCGGCTACATCGCCTCGATCATTCCTTTCGGCATCAGTCTGGCCGTCGTCTTTTTCGCGGGCATGGACATGCAGATCGGCTACCGCATCGGCTTCCTGATCACCGCTTTGTGGTGGGGCCTGCTCACCATTCCCATGATCAGACAGGTCAAACAGCGTTTTTACGTCGAACCCGAGCCGCGGCCGGTCTACAATAGTTTTAAACGCCTGGGGAAGACTTTCAAAGAAATACGTAAACACAGAATTGCTTTTATTTTCCTCATCGCTTACTTTTTCTATATCGACGGTGTCGGGACCATTATCAGCATGGTCGTGCCTTACACCACCACCGTATTCGGGGAGAACGCCCTGGACACGTTTAAACTGCTGGCCATTCTGCTGGTCATTCAGATCATCGCTTTTCCTTTTGCCATTCTGTACGGCAGACTGGCGAAAAGGTTCTCCACCCTCCGTCTGATTCAAGTCGCGATTCTGACCTATATCGTGACGGTTTTTTTCGCCTGGCAGATGAAAAGCGTCAACGATGTCTTTATCCTCGGTGTATTGGTCGGCTCGGCCCAGGGCGGCATTCAAGCCCTGTCCCGCTCCTATTTCGCCAGGCTGATACCCAAGGACAAATCCAACGAATTTTTTGGCTTCTACAATATTTTCGGAAAGTTCGCCCATATCATGGGGCCGTTTATCATGTCTTTCGTCAGCGATCTGACCGGCAATCCCAAACTCTCGATTCTGGGTATCGTGCCGCTTTTTATCATCGGTTTTGCCATCACTTTTGCCTTACCGGCGAACGCGCGCGAGACCGCGGCATAATTTTTCTGCATTGATTTAAGTTGTATCCCCAAAAACAACGAGAGACCGAGAAATTGGTCTCTTATTTCAATAATTAATTATTTTTTTCTTTGCAAAATGCTTTAGATGTCATATAATGCTAAGGATTATTTTTTCACGCCGTCAGGCTGGAAAATAGTCAAGTCCTAAAAGTTGGTGTAAATTCACCTTCCGGCTAATCATGGTTTAAG